>JBGPSO010000015.1:0-15850 GCA_041490145.1 Atribacterota bacterium | reverse complement strand
GATTATATTAAAACTAATATAATGGTTGTAACCCAAAAAGCCAAAAATATTTTCAACAGATATTATATATGGTGCGTTGTAGATAATTTTATAGTAAATGATAACTTTTTGTTTATTATTATATTGTAAGGGCTCGACTCATCGAGCCCGCAATACCGGGTCGGATAAATCTGACCCCTACATTACCATTTTGTTTACTTTTTGGGTTGTAATCAGATATTATAAATATTTTTTTGCTATCATATTAATAAGGAGATTAAAGTGTCTTTGGATAGTATAAGTTTAGAAGCCATCAGAGAAGAACTTCTGGATAAATTTAAAGATGGAAAGATAACCAATATTATTCAAACTAAAAAATATAAAATTATTATGGAAGTAAAACCTAATAATTTTTTAGTATTAAATGGTATAAATAAAAAAAGAGACACCTTTTATATTCATATTTCCATAGACCCATCCTCTATGGAAATTTATTTTTCTGAATCCAAAAATACTGAAGAGACAATTAGCTCACCCTTTTTGAACTTACTCCAAAATCACCTTATCGGTGGAAAGATATTAGATATAAAACAGCCAGATTTTGACCGAATTTTGCATTTTATTATTCAACCCTACCTTAAATTTGGTCAAACCCAAAACCAAATACTAATAATAGAATTTATGGGCAAACACGGTAACATGATTCTTCTTAAAGAAAATACAATAATAGAAGGTAGTATAAAATTAGTAGATTCCAATATCAACAGATACCGAGAAATTTTGCCCGGTAAATTTTATATCCCTCCTCCTTCTCAAAATAAATTAAATCCTCTAAAAATTAACCGGAAAGATTTTTTTAATATTTTTTACTCCCTGGAAGATAAAAGTTTAAACCTCTGGAAGCTGATACAGAACAATTTTATAGGTATAAGCCCACAGAATGCAAAGGAGATGGTTCTGCAGGCAAATTTATCCCTGGAAAAAGATGTTTCTAATGCTTCCCAGGCAGATTTGGAAATGCTCTGGACTTCTTTTAATAGAATTATAAATAATATTAAAAATCACATTTTTCAGCCAACCATATTTTTAGATCCACTTTCCGAAAAGATAAAAACCTATTCTCTAATAAATTCTATCCAGTTTCCTCCATGCCATAAGCGAAATTTTAAAGATGCGAATTCGTGCTTAGAATCTTTATTTACTGAACTGGAAAAAGAACGAGAAATTCTATCTATACAGAATAAGTTGGACCAGATACTCAGTAAAAATATGCTAAAAATAAATAATAAGATAAACGACTACCAAAAAAAGCTTGAAGAAGTGAAAAATTGCGAAAAATATAAAATAAACGGAGAACTGATCAAAGCAAATCTTGCCGGCATTAAAAGAGGAGACACAGAAATTAACCTTATCAACTATTATTCTCCTCGGCAGGAAGATATAACTATACCACTAAACCATAAATTAACACCTTTGGAAAATGCCCGGTTATATTTTAAAAAATATAAGAAAACAAAAGATAGCTTGGAAATAATTTTAGAACAATTAAATAATAACCAGTTAAAGCTTGCTCAATTAGCAGGATTTCATAAATTATATAAACAATATAGTAATTCTCTTCCTAACCTGCTCAAAATTTATAACGATTTAATGAAATTGGGATTATCTAAAAAAATAATTGTTCCCCTTAAAAAACAGGAAAAGAAAAAAAATAAGCTACTGCCGGCAAAATATATCTCCCAAGATGGCTGGGAAATCTATGTGGGAAAAAATAACCATCAAAATGATTTTCTAACCTTTAAATTTGCTTCTGGTAATGATATTTGGCTTCACCCAAAAAACATCCAAGGAGCCCATGTTATTATTAAAAATAGAGGTAATAAACAATCTCCTCCACTTGAAACCTTAATTCAAGCTGCTAATTTAGCAGCGTATTTTAGTAAAGCTAAAAAAGAAAATAAGGTATTAGTTGATTATACTCTTAAAAAATATGTGAAAAAACCTAAAAATGCTAAACCGGGAATGGCTATTTATTCCCAAGAAAAAAGTCTTTTGATAAAAATAAATCTCCCCGAAATTAAAAATATGATTTCTCAAAATAGCCAGTAATCATTATTTTTTAATCTCTTCTAAGGTAGTAATTAATTCTTGCATATCGTTCGGTAGAGGAGCCTGGAATTCCATATATTTCTTAGTAAAAGGATGAATAAAGCCTAAGATATGAGAATGTAAGGCTTGCCGTTTTATAGTTAATTCCTGCTTTCGGGGGCCATATACTTGATCGCCAACAACCGGGTAGCCTATAAAAGCCAGATGAACTCTTATTTGGTGAGTTCTACCGGTATGAATAACTGCTTCGAGTAAGGTATAGTTTAAAAATTTCCTTAATACTTTAAATTGGGTGATTGCTTCCCGACTATTCACTTCAATTACTGCCATTTTATTTCTATGCTTTACACTTCTACCAATTGGTGCATTAATAATTCCTGAATTATTCTTTATATTTCCATGAACCAAAGCAATATATTTCTTGGTGACCTGACGATTTTTTATCTGACTGGATAAATCGAGATGGGCGAGATCATTTTTTGCAACTACCATTAGACCTGAGGTATCTTTATCTAGTCGATGAACAATTCCGGGTCTAATTACTCCATTTATACCAGATAAGGAATCTTTACAATGATACAGTAAAGCGTTAACCAGAGTACCAGAATACACTTTTCCGGTAGGATGAACAATCATGCCGGCTGGTTTATTAACCACAATCAAATATTCATCTTCATAAATAATATCTAAGGGGATTACTTCTGCGTCAAGCTTTAATTCTTTCTCTTCGGGTGAATATAAATTTATTTTATCCCCCTTTTTTAAGGAATAACTTGGCTTAATTATATTATAATTTACTCTTATTTTACCTTGAAGAATTAAATTTTTAATTTGAGATCTGGAAGGATATATTTTTTCTTTAGTTAGATAGAGGTCTATTCTAATTTTATCTTCATCCTGATAGGAGAGTATTTTTTCTTTTTCCATAATAAATAAGTCCTAATTGAATAAGTTAGTTAGTTAGCTGGTTAATTGGTTAGTTGGTTAAATTAGTCGTTAATATATCGTATATAATTACCCGGTTACCCCATTTGCCAGTTAAGGGTTAAGCAGTTAATTAATTCTATACGCGATACAAGATACTAATCCAAGATTGCTTCATCACTTCGTTCCAATGACATTTCTGTTTTTTCATTCTGACTCCTGAATTCCGTCTTCTGGCTTCCTTCTCTTATTTTCTTAACCAGCTAACCAGGTAACCAACTAACTAGCTAACTAATTATATATGTTACACGCTATCCGCTAATTTTGCTTTCTCTTTTTTAAAATATTCATATATATTAAGGAACAAAATATGACCCCTAGACAAATAATCTGAGTAATAGTTAAATAATTTAAAATTTTATTATTATTATCATAAAATCTAAAAAACTCTATAGTAAAACGAGATATCGAATATAAGATTAAAAAACTTAAGAAAACATATCCATTATATTTTTTATGCTTTTTAATCCACAGAAGAATAAAAAATATTAAAAAATTATATAAAGAAGAGTAGAGCTGAGTTGGAATTACCGGAAGAGTAGAGGAGCTTCCCGAGACAATTAATCCATCTTTTAACTGTTGCAGATATACCGGAGGCATATTTAAAGCAGGAAACTTTAATCCATATTTTTCTGATACTAAACCATAACAACAACCATTTAAAAAACAACCTATCCTTCCAATTACTAACCCAATAGCAATAGAGGGGGCAACAATATCAGCATATTTCCAGAACGATATTTTACTTATTTTAACATACCACCAACATAGAATATAAGCTATTAAAAATCCTCCAAAAAAGCTTAATCCACCTTGCCTAAAATATAATATTCTCACTGGATTTTTTAAATAATAATCAAGATATAATAAAATATATCCTAATCTTCCCCCTATTAGCGCACCTAAAATAACATATAAACTTAGATCTAAAATTCTTTCTGGATCTTCTCCATTTTTTTTTGCTTCCTGCATAGCTAAAAAAATACCTACAATAAAAGCTAAAGCAAGCATAACACCATAAGAATAGATAGAAAATGAACCAATGCTAAATAAAATTCTATACATTTAAACTAACTCCTTATCTTCTTCCTTCGAATGGAATAAAAAATGAATTAACAATATTAACATTCCGCAAACTATTGCTGTATCAGCAAAATTAAAAATTGGCCAGATTCTAAAATCTAAAAAATCTATTATCAGTCCCCCCATTCTTAGTCGATCGATAAAATTACCCATGGCACCACCTGAAATAAGTACTAAGGGAATAAACAAATATGAATCTTTTTGTACAATTTTTTTATAAATAAAAATTACTAAAAATATTGAAACAAAGGCTGCAATTATAAAAAATATGATTTGATATTTAAATAGTCCAAAGGCAGTTCGGCTATTTTCTATATAAGTGATATGGAATACCCCTTTAATTATAGGTAGAGATTCATTGAGCTTCATTTTTTGTTGAATGAAAAATTTACTTATTTGATCAAATAATAGTACCAATGTTGTCCAACCAATAAATCTTCTCATATTCCCTTTTTATTCCTTAAAATGATTATTTATTACTATAGCACATTTGTGGCAGATGGTAGGATGCTTTGTATCCTCCCCCACTGTTTCACTATAACACCAACATCTCTCGCATTTCTTACCCGGGGCTTTAGTTATTAATACTTTAACAGTTGGAATTTCTTCCCCCGGATAGACCTCAGGTGGTAGGTTTTTTTCTCCATAAATTACTTCTACCTTAGAAACAATAAATACAGTTTCTAATTGACCTGTCTGCGTGCTAACACGCACAGGCAGATTGGTAAAAGAATTTAAATAATCATAGGTTTCTTTATCTTCAGTATAAATATTTACTTGTGCTTCTAAGGAATTTCCGATAAATCCTTCTTGCCTCTTTATTTCTAAGGCCTTTAACACATCTTTTCTTATCTTTAAAATTTTATCCCACTTTTGCTCTAAATCTTGGTGAACATATTCTTGGTTTATTTTGGGCCAGGAGGCAAGAAAAATACTTGCTTCATCTTTTTTGATTTCTCTTAAGTGTTGCCAGATTTCTTCTGCAGTAAAACTTAATACTGGGGCAATTAATTTAACTAAATCATATAATATCAGATATAATACTGTTTGAGCTGATCGGCGTTCTGTAGAATTCGAAAAAGAAGTATACAGCCTATCCTTAATAATATCTAAATAAAATGAACTAAGCTCAATGGCACAAAAGTTATGAATTTCATGGTAAAGAGAGTGAAATTCAAATTTTTCATAATCTTCATTTACCTTCATAATTAAACTTTGAAAATTACTTAAGATTAGCCTATCTAATTCGGTAAGTTGGTCATAGGAAATTATATCTGTTTCAGGATTAAAGTCATATAAATTTCCAATAATAAATCGTACTGTATTTCTAATCCGGCGATATATTTCTACTAATTGATCTAATATCTTAGAAGAAATCCTAATATCGGTCTTATAGTCAGACGAGGCAACCCATAATCTTAATATATCAGCTCCGTATTTTTTAATAATTTCTTGCGGAGCAATGACATTGCCTAATGATTTAGACATCTTTTTGCCTTCTGCATCTACAATAAAACCATGAGTTAAAACAGTTTTATAAGGAGCCTTGCCAAAAGCAGCCACTGAAGTTAAAAGTGAGGTTTGGAACCATCCTCTATGTTGGTCTGTTCCTTCTAAATATAATTCTGCGGGCCAATGAAGTTCATTTCTCTGGGTTAGGACTGCAGCATGACTACATCCTGAATCAAACCAGACATCCATTATATCTTTTTCTTTCTCAAAATTCTTCCCTTTGCAATAGGGACACTGATAATCTTTAGGTAGAATATCTTTAGCGGACATAGCAAACCAAGAATCTGATCCTTTTTCTAAAAATAACTCTTTAATTAAGCTAATTGTTTCATCGTTAACTATGATTTCCCCACATTTTTTACAATAAAAAACTGGAAGAGGTACTCCCCATACTCTTTGCCGAGAAATACACCAGTCAGTTCTACTCTCCACCATCTCATAAATTTTTTCTTTCCCCCAGGTGGGAACCCAATGAACTTTTTCAATTTCCGATAAGACTAAATCACGAAAAGCATCAATTAAAACAAACCATTGTTCAGTAGCACGAAATACTACTGGTTGCTTACAACGCCAACAGTGGGGATAAGAATGGGTTATTTTACCAACTTTTAATAAACTTCCATTTTCTTGTAGTTCTTTTACTACAGCGGTATTACCTTCTCCATAAGTTAATCCTTTGAACTTTCCAGCTTCTTCATTGAATCTTCCCTGGCTATCCAGAGTGGTAAATATGGGAATTTTATATTTTATTCCCATATCATAATCTTCTTGTCCATGTCCAGGTGCAGTATGAACACAGCCAGTTCCTTCCTCTAACAAAACATGGGTACCCATTATAATTATGGAGTCTCTTTCAAAAAGAGGATGTTTACACCTTATATTTTCAAATAATTTACCTTTTTCTGTTCCCATAATTTTATAATCAGTAATTCCAATTTCTTTCATTACTCCTCTTATTAAAGCAGAAGCTAAGATAAGATTTCCTTTTTCAGTTTTTACTAAACTATATTCAATATCTGGATTAAGGGCAATAGCCATATTTCCTGGAATTGTCCACGGTGTAGTGGTCCAAATGAGCACATAATTTTTTCCTAATTTGCTTTCGGGAAATATTTCTTCTAAATTATCTTGTACCAAAAATCTTACATAAATAGAAAAGGATTCTTTATTATTATATTCTATCTCTGCTGCTGCCAGGGCTGTCTCGCAATGAGCACACCAATATACTGGTTTTAATCCCTTGTAGATATATCCTTTAGAAAACATTTTACTAAATATTTCTATCTGTTTTGCTTCATAAACAGGATCGAAAGTTAAATAAGGATTATCCCATTCGCCCATTACTCCTAATCGTTTAAATTCTTCTCTTTGCACCTTAATATAGTGTTGCGCATATTCTTTGCATTTTTGCCTTAATTCAACTGGATCAATATCACTTAGAGTAACTTTTAAGTTTTTAGTAACCTGATATTCTATAGGTAGTCCATGAGTATCCCAGCCAGGAACATAATGAGCATTATACCCTTTCATTGATTTATACTTTGGTATTATATCTTTCAATATCTTATTATAAGCAGTTCCTATATGTATATTACCATTAGCATAAGGAGGTCCATCATGTAAAATATATTTTTTTAGATTTTTTTTCTTTTCCAATACTTTTTTATATATTTCCTGTTCTTCCCAAAATCTTAATATTTTGGGTTCTTCTTGAGCTAAATTAGCCCTCATTTTAAATTGTGTTTTCGGTAAATTTAAAGTATCTTTATATTCCATTTGAATCTCTCCCAAAGCTTTTCAATTAAATTATAATAAAAAACCCCTTGCCGCGTAAAAAGAAAGAATTCTGCTTTCTCAATTAATTTTGTTTAATTTATTTAAAAAATTATCCTGATCAATATTATAAATTTTAATAAGTTTATTCCTGCTACTCTTTCCGGACAATATTTCAATATTAGAATTAGCTATATCAAAATACTTAGATAAATATAAGATACATTTTTTATTAGCTTTACCTTCAACTGGCGGTGCAGTAAGGGCAATTTTTAAAGTGTCATTATATGCTCCGATAATTTTATTTTTAGATGAACCAGGAATAATTTTGATTTTGATGATAATATCATTACCAACAATTTTAAAACAATTATTTATATTGTTGCTCATTTTCTGTTTTTTCAATTTTTATATTTCTGTTCAGGGCTACTTCTTTTATTTTATCTTCGGAAATTACTTTTTCAGTAATTTTATAATCCCCTTGTTCTTCAAACTCTTCACTTTCTAACATTTTCAAATATAAGTTCAACATTGATTTAAATTTTTCTTTAAACATAAATTTGTATCTTCGCAGGTTATTAATCTCATTTTTTACTTCATCTTCTTTTTTAGAGGCTTTCTGTTTAATTACTTCCGCCTCTATTTCTGCTTTTTTTACCATTACTTTTGCTTCATTTTCTACTCTTCCTTTTATTTCTTCGGCAGATTTTTGCGCATTTAATAAAGCACTTCTCAAACTTCCTTCAATCTCACTAAACTCTTTTAATCTTTCTTTCATTTTTTCAATTTCTTCATTAAGTCTTAAATTTTCATTTATTAATTCTTCATAGTCTTTTACTATTTTATCTAAGAAATCATCTACTTCTTCTTCGTTATAACCTCTAAATGATCTGCTAAATTCTTGTTGTTCGATATCCATCGGTGTAATTCTCATCCAATTTTCCCTCCTCATTTTATATTTTTGTTAAGTTTAATTTTATATTTTTTAAAGAGCTATGTTAATAAGAATATTAATTATTGATCTCTGGAGTAAATTTATCAAAAAAAAGACAATTATAGGAGAAAGATCTAACCCCATACCTCCTAATGGTAAAATAATTCTAAAAGGTGCTAAAATAGGTTCTGTAATCTTATAAATAAATTGCACTACAAGATTATTGCGCTCTAAAGGTATCCAAGATAAAACTATCCTCGCTAAAATTGCATAACTATAAAGCCTAAATACTAAATTAATTATTTTAATTAGTAAAAACATAAAATAATATTACTTTCCTTATTTATCAAATCTTAATTGTTATATCATATCATATAATTATATTATATTAAAATCCAAATATTCCTCTACCAATTCTAACCATATTGGCACCTTCTTCAATGGCTATTTCAAAATCATCGGTCATCCCCATAGAAAGATAGTCCATTTTTATATTTTTTATATTTTTATCCCTTATTCTCTCAGATAATTCTCTAAGCCTTCTAAAATATGGGCGAACTTCTTCTTTATTTTTTGATATAGGTGCTATAGTCATTAAACCTCTGACCCTTATTCCGGAAAATTCAGAAATTTCTTTTAAAAAAGCTTCTACTTTTTCTGGATTATATCCATATTTGGTCTCCTCGCCGGATATATTTACTTCAATTAAAACATCTATGGTTTTCTTAAATTGCACTGAACGCTTATCTATTTCCTTAGCTAATTTTATACTATCTACAGAATGAATAAGATCAAATATCTCTACAGCATATTTTACTTTATTAGTTTGCAAATGACCTATTAAATGCCATTTTACTTCTGTAGTTAAAACTTGGTATTTTCCCTTAGCCTCCTGTACTTTATTTTCACCAATTATTTTAACTCCCTCATTTATTGCTTCCTTGATTTGTTCTAAAGTTGCCGTTTTAGTTACTGCGACTAATTTGATTTCCTGAGGGTCTCTGTTTACTTTCAATGCTGCTTCCTTAATTTTTTTATTAATTGCCTCTAAATTATCTTTGACTGTTCCCATAAGCTATAACCTTTTTTTATTTGTTTTTTGCTTTCTGATTATTTAAAATAAAAAATATAAACCTACAGGTAATTAATTTTAAAGCCTTAAAGTTCTATATTTCTTTATCGCTTTTATCGCTTTCGGAATAATTTTTTATTCTTTCTCCATTAACTATATAAACTACTCTTTCTGCCAAATTGGTAGCATGGTCGGCAATTCTTTCAATATTATTAGAAACAAAAATCAAATGAATTGCCCTGCTGATAGTACGAGGATCTTCCATCATAAAAGTTAAGAGTTCACGAAATATCTGTTTATCCAAATCATCAACCGTCTTATCTCTTACCCATACTTCCTTGGCTAACTCTACATCTCCGTTAAAATAAGCATCTAAGGCATCTTTTAACATATTTTGAGCAATCTTAGCCATACGAGGAATATCTATTAAGGGTTTTACCATAGGTTTGGTAGATAGATATTGGCTGGCTTTAGCTATATTTACGGCATGATCTGCTACTCTTTCTAAATCAGATACAGTCTTATAACCGCAACCGATCATCCTTAAATTTTTAGCAATAGGGTGGCGCAGGGCAATCATCTGCAAACACTGTTCCTCTATGTCTAATTCCATCTGATCAATCTTATCATCATTCTCGATTACTCTTACTGCTAAATCTATATCCTGCTCAACTAAAGACTTTATGGCTACATTAATTGCTTCTTCTACTAAATTGGACATCTTTACTAAGTTTTCCTTTAAGTCTATAAGTTCGTTATTAAAATATGCCTTTTTCTCTTTTACATTCTCTTTTCTAATCATAATTTTTTATCCTTTGCATTATATTTAAAACTATTTAGTATCCAGTAGTCAGAAGTCAGAATTTTATTTCCCCCTCACCCTAAACCTCTCCCCCGAAAGGGAGAGAGAATAATAACTAAAAACCTAAAGCGACCTGTCTGCGTGCAACGCACAGGCAGAAAAGCGAAAAACCATAATTCAAAATTTAAAATTTTTTTCTTCGTTTTTAGTTTTAAGCTATGGTTTTGCGCTTTGCATTTTTCGCTAATACGCTATAATCTATCCACTAATAATATTCTGGCTTCTGAATTCTTAACTATATACTATATACTAATTTAACTTAAGCTTAATATATCAAAAATAATACAACTTTTCAATGATTTTAACTTTTAGGCAATATTTATAATTTTATAATTATTTTACAGTAATTTTTTTCATCAAACATTTATAAATAAAAAACCATACTATTATCTCTTATTAAAAAATTAATTTATCTTATTAAACAAGATAATCCTATGGTTTTTTAAACCTGGCTGATTATTTTCAAAATATTATTTACTTAAAAATTAAACTCTATTTTTCTTTTTAAAAGCAGCACCTCCTAAATAAGCCTCTTGAACCTTCTGGTTACTTTTTAAATCCGAGGCTAATCCACTAATAGATATATTTCCGGTTTCCAATACATATCCTCTATGGGCTATACTGAGTGCTTTACGGGCATTCTGCTCTACTAATAATATAGATACACCCTGATCATTAATTTCACGAATTATTTGGAAAATTTGTCTTACCAAAAGGGGCGCCAACCCCAGAGAAGGTTCATCTAAAAGTAAAATACGAGGAGTACTCATTAAAGCTCGCCCAATAGATAACATCTGCTGTTCTCCCCCAGAAAGAGTACCAGCTAATTGGTTGCGCCTTGCTTTGAGAATAGGAAACAGGTTAAAAACTCTTTCTTTTGCATCTGTTATAACTTTGGCATCTTTTCTATGAGTATAGGCACCAAGGTTAAGATTTTCCTCAACAGTAAGAGTAATAAAAACCTTTCGACCCTCAGGAGCATGAGAAATTCCCTTAATAACTATTTCATAAGCCTGAACCTTATTAAGTTTTTCTCCTCTTAATTGAATATTCCCATTACGAATAGGAAGTAAACCAGAAATTGCTCTCAAAAGAGTACTTTTGCCAGCACCATTTGCTCCTAAAACAGCAACTATCTCGCCTTCACTAACTTCAAGTGAAATTCCTTTAAGTGCCTCAATTGAACCATAAAAAATATGTAAATCTTCAACTTTTAACAGGACTGTCATATTACTATAATTCCTCCTCTTCCTCTTTACCTAAGTAGGCTTCGACCACCAGAGGATTATGATAAATATCTTCCGGTACTCCTTCTGCGATCTTTTTCCCTTCGTCCATAACTGTAACCCAATCAGAAATTCCCATAACTACATTCATATCATGTTCAATTAGTAAAATAGTCAAATCTTCTTCTTTTAATAAATCTTTAAGAAATTTCATTAAATCTTCTGACTCTCGATCACTTAACCCACTACTTGGTTCGTCTAAAACTAATAAATCAGGATTAGTAGCTAAAGCTCGAGCAATTTCTAACATTCTTTGACTACCATAAGCAATATTTTTCGCTAATTCGTTTTTAAATTTCCATAACCCCACTTGATGTAAACGCCCTTCAGCTAATTCGCCAATTCTATTTTCCTCTTTTATCTGGTGAGAAGATCTAAAAACAGAAGACCATACCCCAGCTGAACCACGGCAGTGTTGGCCAGACATTACATTTTCTAAACAGGTCATATTAGAAAAGAGACGAATATTTTGAAAAGTCCGAGCAATTCCTTTGGCTACAATCTGATGAGGTTTATTTTCAGCAAGGTCTTCTCCTTTAAAAATAACTTTACCACCATCGGGTTGATATATTCCGGTAACTACATTGAAAACGGTAGTCTTTCCTGCCCCATTAGGTCCAATAATACTACTAATTCTCCCCTGATTTACTCTAAGGTCAAAACTATTAACCGCAATCAAGCCACCGAATCTTTTGGTAAGTTCTTGAATTTCTAAAACCACTTTTTTATCACCATTAATATTTTCGTCCACTTTATCAGTTTCAACTGATATTCCGGTATTCAAATTATTATCTTTAAACATTATCTCTTCCTGTCTTTAATAAAAGTGACTTAAATTCAACTGCCCCTCTTTTTCTGGGCCAGATGCCCCCCGGACGGAAAATCATCATTATAACCATTACCGAACCAAATATTAACATTCGGTATTGGGCAAAAGTACGAAAAACTTCCGGAAAAAGACTTATAGCTGCAGCGCCGATTAATACTCCTGGGATAGAACCCATTCCTCCTATTAATACAATACAAAAAAGCATACAGGATTCCATAAAATCAAAACTCTCTGGTGAAACAATCATTAACTTACTGGCATAGATATTGCCTGCTACTCCTGCCAAGCCTGCTCCTAGAATAAAAGCTAAGAGCTTATAATACCTAACATCAATTCCGGTAGCTTCGGCAGCTATCTCATCTTCACGAATACAATTCCAGGCTCTGCCTATTCGTGAGCGCTGCAAGTTTATAAGAGCAAAAATAGTTAAACCAACTATTATCCAGATTAAAAAGTAAAACTTGGTTGAATTATCAATTATAAAAAAACTTCCCAGGGAAGGAAAATCTATGCCAAATACCCCATTTGGGCCCCCAGTAATTCCAAAAGGATTATTATTCAGAGTTAATCTAATTATCTCACCCATTCCAATAGTTACAATACATAAATAGTCTCCTCGCAGATGGATAATCGGGGAACAAACCAGATAAGCAAAACCAGCTGCTGCCAGGGCACTAACTGGCATTAAAAAAATTATAGGAATACCGAAATGAGTGTTAAGAATTGCGGTAGTATAAGCACCGATTGCCATAAAACCCATATGCCCTAAATTAAAAAGGCCAACTTCCCCCAGGATAATATTTAAACTAAGCCCAAGTAGGGCATAAACTCCGAAGAAAAAAGCTACATCGATAAAATAATTATTACCGGTAAGAGGAAATAGTAATAATAGTGTAATCAGAATAATTACAGGCCAATTTTTTATAAAAATATTTTCAGGTTTTAGCTTGTTATTCTCTTTCATTTTTTATTGCCCACCCTTATACCTTTTCCGCTACTTTTTCACCCAGAAGACCTCTGGGACGGAATATTAAGACTAGTATTAAGACTATAAAAACAAAAACATCCTTATAGGCTGTAGAAATATAACCAGAGCCTAACATCTCTAAAACTCCCAGAAGAAGTCCTCCTATCATTGCTCCAGGAATATTACCAATACCTCCTAATATAGTTGCAGTAAAAGCCTTTAATCCATAATTCCAACCCATAATGAAACTGATTTTACGATAATACATGCCTACCATAACTCCTGCTGTTCCCCCTAAAGCAGGTCCTAAGGCAAAGATAAAAAATATTATGGTATTAATATTTATTCCCATTAAAGCTGCAGTATCCCGATCCAGAGCTGAAGCTCGAATAGCAGCCCCAAAAGTAGTTTTTTGGATTATATAATACAATATACTCATTAATAAAAAAGATAAAACCAGGATGATAATTTGGAGTAGAGTAATACGAACTTCTCCAATTTGCAAATAAGCTGAAGGCACAACATTGGCGGTATATGCTTGAGGACGTGGACCCCAGACTACCATAATAGAATTCTGTAGAAAAATAGAAACACCAAGGGCAGAAACCACTAATGGAAGCCTACCTGCGGGATAAATCGTTCGATAAGCTATCCGTTCTACTAATGTGCCAACAACGGCCAGGCAGATTGCGGCTATAATTATAGCCGCAATCATGCCACCCCATAAACCTAAATAAGAGGTTATATAGGCAGTTCCTAAGACAAGAATAGTAAATCCAAGATAAGATCCCAGAGCAAACAGATCTCCATGGGCAAAATTAATTAATTTCATTACTCCAAATACCATAGAATAACCTAAGGCAATAAGAGCATAAAATGAACCAATAGTTAACCCATTTAATAATTGTTCTAAAAAAACTCTCATTTACTATTATTTACCTCTTTTCTCAGGGATTATAAATTTCAAAACTACCTTTATCAGTTACTACATATAAGGAAATTCCTGTTCCAACACGGTCTCCTATTTCATTAAAAGCAATAGGTCCAGTAATTCCGGGGAAATTCTCAAGCTTATTTTTAAGATAATCAACTAATACATCTGAATCGGTAGAACCAGTCTGATCAATAGCATAGGCAATAACATTTAAAGCATCGGCTGCATACACTGCCCAGGGACTAGAAGGAATTTCACCATATTTAGCCTTATAGGCTTCGCTAAATTCCTCGGCTTCTGGATAGAGAAGGTCTTTAAGTAGAGCTTCTTGAGTCATAAAACAACCTTTAGCCATTTCTAAGCCAGCAATTTTAATGAATTCATCATTAAGAGCTGCATCACCTCCGACGAAGGGGCAAGTAATCCCAATATTACGAGCTTGACGTATTATCAAACCTGCTTCAGGGAAATAACCAGTAAAGTAGAGTACATCTGGATTGGTCTCACGCACTTTAGTTAGAGGAACAGTATAATCAGATTCTCCCGGAGTAATACCATCATAATAGACAATTTCAACTTCTCCAGCATCAATTTTTGGTTTTAATCCCTTCTTAGTATCCTCAGCAAGGCCTACAGAGAAGGTTTGATTATCGTGCATAATGGCAATTCGTTTTGCTCCAAAGACATTGACAACATATTCAGCGAAAAAATTCCCCTGAGTATCAGTTCTTCCACAAGTACGTAAAAAGTACTTAAGCCCTTTTTCAGTTAAATCGCTACGAGTAGCCCCATATGCAATATTCAATTTTTTAAATTTTTCATAAAGTTCGGAAGCAGGTTGAGTAACTGAAGAACCATAAGTCTGTATTGAAGCTACTACATCTTTCTGGGAAATTAATTTTATTGCCGCTAAAGCTCCTGCTTTAGGTTGACAGGCATCATCTGCAATCCTGATTTCAATCATTCTTCCCCCTAAAATACCACCTTTTTCATTGATAATACGAGCGGCAGTTTCAACGCATTGTTTAGCCATTTCACCCTCAATAGCATATGGTCCGGTTATTGGTCCTTGCAAACCGATAACTATTGGTGGTTTATCAGCTGCCATTATTCCTAAAGATACAACACTAAGAATCAAAACCAATACACTAATACTTATACTTAATAAAATCTTTGTTCTTTTCACTTTTTAATTCTCCTTTATTTATTTTAAAAATTCTAAAACAAATTACGCTCAAAAGTCAATTTACTAACTAAACTACTTCTTATATAATAATTTTTAGAAATTGCTCACCTCCTTCTTTTTCCTTAGAATAGCCCCTCACTAAATTATAATGTTTTATAAAATAAGTCTTTCTAAATACTTCATCCATTTAATTGAATTTATGTTTAGCTGAAAATGGCCATCTAATTAAATCTAATTTCAAAAAGTCCGAAGAAATAGATAATTTCTTTTATTAGTAATTTATTTTAAATTTGGTGAAAAACTATCTCTCAGATTATTATTGGTAAAAATATTTTATTTT
>JBGPSO010000014.1:0-15863 GCA_041490145.1 Atribacterota bacterium | reverse complement strand
AAGAACGGGTGCTATCTTTAAGACCGGAAAGCTGTAATTTATGGATAGATTTCTCCTCTATTATCTTAACTATTTCCTCGAATTCCTTAGATTGATTCCATAAAGATAATATTCCCGGTAAGGTCATTAAAGTTCCTTTCAATATGGTTTAGTTAGTCGTTAGTATATAGTCGTTAGTCATTGCGAGCTCTGATTTATCAGAGCGTGGCAATCCCTTTATTCAGCTAAAAACTTATAGCGAAAAGCGAAAAACTATAATTCGAAACTCAAAATTTTTCCATATAAAGTATTGCTTTTGATATAGGGGGCGGATTCATCCGATCCGAGTATTATAGTAATTTTTTTGCGGGTTCGATGAATCGAACCCCTACCTCACACAATAGACAGGCGAGACGCCTGTCCTACTTTTTTTACTATAATTATGATATACGATATATGTGATGCTATTTTATTCTGGCTCCTGGCTTCTGAATTCTTCACTATATACTATTATATACTCGATACTTATTTCTTAACGAGATACGAAATACGAACTACTATTTCGCTAACATTAAAGCTAAATTATAAAGATCCTGGCTAATAGTTTTTTGTTGACTAAGCACTACCTCTAAATCAGTTGCTTCAATCTTATTTCCCATTAGTCCTACCATTTTAGATGTTTCTCCCTTTAGTAAATGTTCTACAGCTGCTGCCCCCAAACGACTGGCTAATAACCTATCAAATGCAGAAGGCGAACCACCTCTCTGCAAATAACCTAAAATAGTAACTCTCATTTCAAAGCCAATTTTATCTTCTAAAAATTTACTTACTTCATAAGTTTTACCGACTCCTTCAGCAATAATAATAATACAATGAGCCTTACCCCTTTGATAGCCCTCTTTCAATCTTAAACTAATTTCCCGGAGATTATAAGAAATTTCCGGAATAAGAACAACTTCAACTCCTCCAGCAATTCCACCCATTAAGGCCAGATAACCTGAATTTCTTCCCATAACTTGTATTATAAAAGCTCTCTCATGTGAAGAAGCAGTATCTTTGATTTTGTCAATAGCCCCCATAACTGTATTTAAAGCAGTATCTACACCAATAGCCATATCTGTTTTAGATAAATCATTATCAATAGTAGCGGGAACTCCCATAGTTTTTACTCCTAAAGCACTTAACTCTCGAATCCCCCGTAAAGTACCATCTCCTCCAATAGTTATTAATCCATCAATATTAAATTCCTTAAGTTTTTGAAGGGCAATATCAAGCCCCTCCTTAGTTTTAAATTTCTCACAACGGGAAGTCTTAAGAATAGTTCCTCCCCTTTGCATAATTCCACCTACTGAAGATATATTCATAGGAAAAATTTGCCCTTCTATTAAACCGGTATACCCTCTTTCAACACCAAATACCTCTAAGCCGTGGAATATGCCAGTTCGTATCACCGCTCTAATAGCAGCATTCATTCCAGGAGAATCTCCACCACTGGTAAGAACAACAATTTTTTTCATTTTCATAATAATTTTACCTCCGATATTTAGTTAGCTAGTTAGTTGGTTAATTGGTTAGTTGGTTTAATATTAATTTGTTAACTCACTAATTTACCAATTCGTCAATTTACCAGTTAAATTAGTCGTTAGTCATTGCGAGCTCTGATTTATCAGAGCGTGGCAATCTCGCCTTGAGATTGCTTCCCCTGCTTTCGCAGGGGCAGGCTTACTTTACTCCTCGCAATGACAAAAAGAGAAAAAACCTACAACCTTAAACAAATAACGATTACTTATCACATATTACTCATCACTATTTCGGAATATCTTCTGGATTCTGTCTCCTTTATCAATCTATCTTTAGATTGTATCTCCAGTTTTATATAATCACAGAAAATACATCTTTTTTTATGATTAAAATATTTTTGGGCACCCTTTAATTCTTCTTTTATCCTTTGAGGAATAATAGGGGTTCCGATAAGCTGAGAAAAGTATTCTCTTCCCGAAAAGCAAATATTCCAGGTGGGGTTTTATCTTCCTTACCTTCACAAAATACACAATTGTCCTTCTTCTTTTCTTCTGTTTTGATTTTATAGTCTAAAGGTCTTCTACCTCTCTCGGTAGAAATTATTACCCAATTATCAATTATGGGATCTTTTCTCAATCAGGCATCACTGTTTCTCCTAACCTTGAAAGGTAAAAATTTATTATCTGTTTTAGCTCTACCGATATTGTATCCAATTGCACTTAGTTTGTCTATAAAAAAAGAGACATGAATTAACGTGTCTCTTTTTTTATTATTATTACTACTTAAATAATATATTAATATATGGTTGTAACCCAAAAAGTAAACAAAATGGTAATATAGGTGCACGATGCATCGTGCCCACAGGAGAAATTAGGTAATAGCTTTAAATAATATTTTTTACAGTAAATAATTTTAGATTAAGATACCTCCAATTTTCTATTGTATTTTCTCATAGCTTTTTCAAGGCCATCTTCTATTACTGTCTTTATTGCCTCAGTAGATAGTTGTATTACTTCACTTATTTTATCCTTTTCGTTATCATTAAAATTAGAAAGGACATAAGAGGCATAATCAAAATTAGAATTTATTGAAGGTTTACCAATCCCTATTCTTAAACGAGGTATATCTTCACTATTTAAATATTGAATAATCGACTCCACTCCCTTATGACCGCCAGCACTCCCTCTTTTCCTGATCCTGATCTGACCTAATTCTAAATTCAGATCATCATAAACTATCAATAAATCTTGAAAGGATATCCGGTAGTAGGAAACAATCTTGCTTGCTGATTTCCCACTTAAATTCATATAAGTCTGCGGTTTTACCAATATTAGTTTATGATTCATTAATTTCCCTCGGGAAACTAATGAATCATAAGATTTTACCTTTTTAAATTCTGTTTCTATCTCCCGAGCTAAGTTATCAATTATTCTAAAACCTATATTGTGTCGGCTGAATTTATATTGCAAACCAGGATTACCCAAACCAACTACCATCTTCAATAAAGTTCACTATCCTTTTGTCATCCTATTCTTTTTTAGGTTCTTTTTTAAATTCTTTTTTAAATTCTTTTTTTGGTGCAGAAGAAGGAGTTTCTGTCTTGGATTCTACTTTTTCTTCTCCTTTAGTTACTTCTTTTTCTTCGGTTACTGCTCCCTCTTCTACTACTTCTTTAACTACCTCTTCTTCTTTAGCAGGAGGAACTAAGGCAGCAACAATTCTATCTGATTTAGTTAATACTTCAACTCCTTCAGGAACCTGTATTTCTCCAACTGTAATATTATCTCCTATCTTCAGATTACTCAAGTCTACTTTTAAACTCTCTGGTACTTGAGAAGGTAAACATTCTATTTCAACTTTTCGTAATTCCACATTTAAAATTCCCCCATCTTTTGCCCCGATAGGTTTACCTATTAATTCAATATCAATTTCCATGGTTAATTTCTCTTTTAGAGTTACTCCATAAAAATCAACATGAACTATCTGCCTCTTTAAAGAATTATACTGAAACTCCTTAATCACAGCTAATCGGCTAACTTTTTTATTCCCATCATCTATTTCTAAATCAATGAGTTGGTGTGTTTTGCTAGATAATAATCTTAATAAATTTTCTCTTTTAACTTTTAACAGTATATTTTCTTTATCATGAGGAGAATATAGTATTCCAGGAATATTACCTTTTCTCCTAAATTTCTTATTAATTTCTTTTCCAGTTCCATTTCTTAATTCTACTTCTAATTTCGATGTCTCCATTTTATTAACCTCCATTTTCGTATATCGTATATAGTATCTCGTATCTCGTGAATCGTATCTCGCGTTCTAGCATAGAGCGTATAGTAAATAAAGCGAAAAACGCAAAGCGCAAAGCGCAAAACTATAACTTAAAATTTAAAACTTATAGAAAAAGTTTTGAGTTTTGAATTATGGTTTTACGTTTTTAGCTTTAAGTTTTTAGTTGTATACTGATAACCGTCAACTGTAAACTAACAACTAAAAACCTACCACTATTCACTATTCACTAACGACTTATTATTCTATTTAATTAAATAAAGTACTTACTGATAAATTATTATGAATCCTATTAATTGCTTCCGCAAATATTTCTGCTACTGATAAAATTTTAATACCTGGTATCCTCTTATTATTGTCAATGGGAATGGTATTGGTAACTACTACTTCTTTAAATAAACCATCATGCAAAGATTTTTCTATTCTTTCTTTTGCCGGACCAGCAAAGACCGGATGGGTAGCACAAACATATACTTCTTTTGCCCCAGCATTTAATAATGCCTGGGTTCCCCTAATTATTGAAGCAGCTGTATCAATAAGATCATCAACTATAATAGCGGTTTTATCTTTTACTTCTCCTACAATATGCATTATTTCTACTTCATCAAAATCTGATCTATATTTATCAATAATGGCAATGGGTTTTGCAAGGCGTCCAGAAAACTCTCTAGCTCTAGCAGTCCCCCCTACATCAGGAGAAATTACTACCACTTTATCCAATTTTTTTTCTTTAATGTAATTTGATAATATGCTTACCGCTTCCAAATGGTCAACAGGGATATCAAAAAATCCCTGAATTTGTCCGGCATGTAAATCCATGGTAAGTATCCGATTAGCCCCTGCAGAAACTAATAAATTGGCAACTAACTTAGCGGTAATTGGCTCACGGGGTTTAGTCTTTCTTTCCTGGCGGGCGTAACCATAATAAGGTATAACTGCAGTAATCCTTCCCGCTGAAGCTCTTCTTAGAGCATCTATCATAATTAATAATTCCATTAGATATTCATTAGCTGGTGGACAGGTAGATTGAATTATAAAAACATCTTCCCCTCTTACACTTTCCTCGATCTTAACATTAATTTCACCATCAGGGAATCTAAAAACATCTATCTGGCCTAAAGACATATTTAAATACCTACCTATCTCTTCCGCCAAATTTTTATTAGAGTTACCAGCAAATATCTTTAATGTTCTTTGGTCATAAGATAACAAATTTCTATCATCTCCATCTCTTTAAATTAATCTTTATAGAATCCTATTTTTTGTCTTTTTTCTTTCTATTTACCCATCCTGAAATATTCTTTTGTCTAGCACGGGCAATGGCTAAATTACCGGCAGGTACATCCTCGGTAATAGTTGAGCCAGCTCCGGTATAAGAACCTTTTCCTAATTTCACTGGTGCCACTAAAGAGTTATTGCTTCCGATAAATACTCCCTCTTCTATGACCGTTTTATTCTTTTTTTGTCCATCATAATTACAAGTAATAGTACCTGCTCCAATATTCACTTGTTTACCAATTACCGCATCTCCTAAATAGGTTAAATGAGAAGCTTTACTATCCTCACCTAAGATAGTTTTTTTTAATTCTACAAAATTTCCTATCTTTGCTCCCTTTTTTACGATAGTTTCTGGACGTAAGTGAGCATAAGGACCAATATTTACTCTTTCTTTAACAGTACTACTTTCTATTATTGAAGCCCAAATTTTAACTCCATTCCCTATATTAGCATCAATTAGATGAGAGTAAGGTCCAATAAGACAACTTTTCCCAATTTTAGTACCTTTTTCAATAATAGTAAAAGGATAAATAATGGTATCCTGACCGATTTTAACTCCCGGTTCTATAAAAGTACTGTTAGGATCAATTATACTTACCCCTTGAAACATTAATTTTTGAATCATTCTTTGATAAACCTTTTTTGAAGCATTAGCCAAATCTAATTGAGTATTTATCCCTAATATTTCTGAATTATCTTTTGCTATTATACTGCCTACATCTAATCCTTCCTTTAATAATATCTTTACTAAATCAGTTAGATAATATTCCCCTTGTTTATTCTCAGGAACAATTTTTTCTAAAACTTGAAATAGTTTCTCTTTGTCAAAACAATAAATTCCGGTATTTATTTCAGTTATTAGCTTTTTATCTATGGGCAAGTCTACCTCTTCGATAATTCCTTTCATCTTACCTTCTTTATCTCTAATAATTCTACCATAACCCTGAGGATTTTTTAAAATAGCAGACATTAAGGTACAACAAAAATTATTACTCTGGTGATATTTCAAGAGCCTTTTTAAAGTTTTAACCGTTAAAAAGGGGACATCACCGGATAGAATCAGCACATTTCCTTTAAAATCAGACAATAATTCTTTAGTTTGTAAAACAGCATGGGCTGTTCCTAACTGTTCTTTCTGTTCTGCATACTCTATCTTATCGCCAATCAATTCTCTTATTTTCTCGCTCTTATAACCTACGATTATTATCTTTCTTTTTACTTCAAAATGATTAATAGTATCAAATATATAATTTAAAATTGGTTTCCCGGCAAGATTATGAAGGACTTTAGGCAGATCAGATTTCATCCTCTTGCCTTTACCTGCTGCCATAATCACCACGGCAGTTTCTTTCATAATCATACCCCCAATAATTAGTCGTTAGTACATAATATAGCGTAGAGCGTACAGCATTTAGCGTATACATTTAGTTCGCTGGTTAGTTGGTTATCTAGTTAGCTAGTTTAATACTAATAATTTATTAACTAAGTAACCAGCTAACTAAATAACTAAGTAACGAATCAAAATTAATTTATATGGCTGGGGTGGAAGGGTTCGAACCTTCGAATGCGGGATCCAAATTCCCGTGCCTTACCACTTGGCTACACCCCAAACCGAGATTTTTTAGTTTTTTTACTTATTTAAAATTGATCTTCTTCTTTATTTTCAATATCTTCTATTTTTTCTTCTACTTCAGTCTCCACTTCTTTTTTTTGGGGAGTCTCTTCTACTTCTTTTTGATAAACTTCTAAAACAGCATTCTGTATTTTTTCTCTAATCTCGGTATTTATAGGATGAGCAATATCCTTATGATCTCCGTTAGGAAGTCTCTTACTGGGCATTGCCACAAACATACCCTTAGTGCCATCAATAACTCGTAAATCATGTACTACAAAAGAATCATCAAAGGTAATTGATACATAGGCCCTTAATTTTCCTTCTGTCTCTATTCTTCTTAGTCTAACATCTGTAATTTCCACTTAATACACCGCCTTTTTAGTTTTATTTTTATAATTTATTGCACTTCGCATCTGTATTAGCTTATTACAATAAACACCTGTTAATTGAAATATTAAAACTACTAATTAAAATAATATGGTTTAATCTATTTTAACCTCTTACCTCCCAACTACTCAATTTGAGCAATTTACTCCAGATTTTTCACATAGCTGTTATTACCTCCCCCATTTTAGTAAATATTTAAATACATATTATAAAAATAAACACAGTAACAATTACTACTGTGTTTCTGGAATAATTTATTTAATATTCAATTTTTTCTCTTCTTAATAAAGTATTTCTATTTTTAGTTTCAGCAATATTAGTCAGCACTGTCAATTTCCTGTTCTTTTCTGTATGATTTTGATTGAAAAAATTATAACATGATACAATTTTGTTGTCAAAAAATACTAAAATTAACTATCTTTAACCATTTCATATATGCTAATATAGCTTTTATTTTTCAATATACCTAATAAAAACTATTTAGTCAAGACCTAAGTTACTTACTTGGTTAGCTAGTTATTTATCCGTTAGTAAAATAGCCCTTAGTGAATAAAGTTTCTCTTCCATCGCCTTACTTAATTTAGCAAATTCCTTTATCGATAAGGTTTCTCCTCGACGATTTTTATCAATACCTATCTCGTTTAATATATTTTCTATTTCAGGTTTAGCGATCTCTCTCTGAAAATAATTGGATAGAGAGTTAATCAATCTTTTTCTCCTTTGTTGAAAAGAAGCTCTGATAATATTTAAAAATAGCTTTTTATTGCTTACTTGTACTGGTAGTTTTTCATAAATATCCAATCTAATTATCATTGAATTTACTTTAGGTTGAGGATAAAATACTGTAGAGGAGACAGTATGTACTTTTTTAGGTTGTGAATAATATTGAGTAATCAGGGATATTATCCCATAATTTTTATCCCCTGCTTTGGCCATCATCCTTTCCCCTACTTCTTTCTGTACCAAAAAGACAGCAAATTTTAGATATTTATTAAGTTCAAGAATCTGTCTTATTAAGGGAAGAGAGATATAATAAGGAAGATTGCCCACTATTTTTTCAATTTTTCTCCCCTTTTTTCTATTCTTCTCAAAAAAATTAATCAGATCAACATCCATAATATCTTCGAATATTATTTCTATATTATTATAAGGAGAGAGACTTTCTTTTAAAAGGGGACCTAACTTCTTGTCTTTTTCGATGGATATAACTTGTCTGACTAAAGGGGATAAAGCAGAAGTTAGAGTACCCATCCCGGTACCAATTTCTAAAATACAATCTTCTTCATTCAATTTTAGAGAATTAATGATTATTTGTAAGATGTTTTGATCTATTAAAAAATTCTGCCCTAATCTTTTTTTACATTTAAAATTATATTTGGTAAGAAGTCTTATAACTTCTTGGAGAGAAGTCAATTTGGGGTTATTCATCAGATTGTTTGCCTTTTAAGAAATGGAGCCGGCGATCTGAGTTGAACAGACAACCTACGGATTACGATTCCGTTGCTCTTCCAATTGAGCTACGCCGGCATCATATCCATTTAAAAAAATGGTAGGCGGAACAGGACTTGAACCTGTGACCCCCTACATGTGAAGCAGGTGCTCTGCCAACTGAGCTATCCGCCCATTCTTTTATCTTGTAATGAATTAATTGGTGCCCCCAAGGGGATTTGAACCCCTGTCGCCGCCGTGAAAGGGCAGTGTCCTGTCCCCTAGACTATGGGGGCATTTTTCGATGGGCCGTGCAGGTATCGAACCTGCGACCCCCTGATTAAGAGTCAGATGCTCTACCAACTGAGCTAACGGCCCCAACAATTAATAATTATAGTTTAAAATTTTTTTGCTTCTAAATGTTACTATATTTTTCGTTAGCTGTCAATTAGTAAATAAATAATGAAATCTTTATTCTGGGCTAATTCGGGATAAATTTTCAAATTTCGCATATTCTTTTATAAAAGTTAATTCTACTTTACCGGTGGGGCCATTCCTTTGTTTGCTAATAATTATTTCTGCAATACCTTTCTTTTCTGTCTTTGGTTTATAATATTCTTCTCGATAAATAAAAATAACTAAATCAGCATCCTGTTCAATTGCCCCACTTTCTCTTAAATCAGAAAGACGGGGTCTTCTTTCTTCTCTCTGTTCCACCGCTCTAGATAATTGGGAAACTGCTACTACTGGTACATTTAACTCTCTCGCTAAACCTTTAAGGGAACGAGAGATTTCTGAAATCTCTTGCTGTCTATTCTCTATTCTGCCAACAGTTTGCATTAGTTGTAAATAATCTACTATTACTAAGCCAAGACTGCATTGGGCTTTTAATCTTCTAGCCTTGGCTCTAATTTCCAAACAAGAAATACCGGCTGTATCATCAATAAAGATAGAGGAGGAGGATAATCGACCTGCAGCCATAGATAAGGGAGCCCAATCTGCTTCTACTAATCGTCCTTTTCTTAAATTATGAGAATCAATACGAGCTTCTGAACATAACATCCGTTGTACTAATTGAGACTTAGACATTTCTAAGCTAAAAATTGCTACCGGGATATTTTTATAAATACTAACATATTGAGCAATATTCATACAAAGTGCAGTCTTACCCATACCAGGTCTTCCGGCAACGACAATTAACTCAGAAGGTTGGAAACCAGTAGTAATGTCATCAAGCTCTTCATATCCACTAGGAACCCCGGTAATAAACCCTCCCCTATGATAAAGGTCTTCGATTTTTTCATAACTATCCTGAATTATCTCTTTTATGGGAACAAAAGACTGCCTTATATTTCTATCTGAAATTTCGAATACTAAATGTTCTGCTCTATCCAGTAAAATTTTGGAATCTTCTTTTTCTTCATAAGCCATAGAAACAATTTTAGTAGAATTATTGATCAAACTTCGTAAAATAGATTTTTCTTCAATAATCTTAATATAGTATTCAATATTCGCTGCAGTAGGAACACTATTAATCAGATTAGTGAGATAAGTAACTCCACCTATTTTTTCTAATAAGTTTTTCCTATTTAATTCTTCAGTTAAAGTAACTAAATCAACACCTCGACTCTTTTCAAATAGATCAAGAACACACTGGAAAATATCCTGGTGAGATTTTTGATAAAAATCTTCTGGTTTTAATATATCAATACTATGTAAAATTGCTTCTTCCTGGAGCAACATTGAACCTAAGGCAGCCTGTTCTGCACTAATATTTTGAGGAGGATTTCTACCTAATTCCATTTTTTAACTCCATATTTAGTTAACTGGTTTGCTGGTTAATTAGTTTAATATTAATTTGTTAAACAGATAACCAGATAACCAACTAACTATTTAACTAAATGTATTCGATATACTAATTTATTCTTTTTTTGTATCCTCTATTTGCTGTTCCTGCTCAGATGGAGAATCAGAAATTAAATTAACTTTAATCTGAGAAACTACATCCTTATATAGATTAATTGAAATATTATGAATGCCTAATTTTTTCAAGGACTCTTTTAAATCAATCTTTTTCTTGTCTAATTCAATCTTATATTTATTTAATATGATCTCAGTAATATCTTTACTGGTAATAGAACCAAAAAGCTTACCTTCTTTCCCAGCTTTCACTTTAATCTCTAGTGAGATATTATTAAGTTTTTCAGCTAAATTTTTAGCTTCACTTAATTCTTTATCTTTTTTTTCTAATTCATTTTTCTTTAAATATTCTACTTGCTTAAAATTACCTTTAGTATAAGACATCGCTTTACCCCGGGGAAGCAAGAAATTACGGCCAAAACCATTACTTACTTCAACTACATCTCCTACTTGTCCTACTTTTTCAATATTTTGTTTTAAAATTACCTTCATATTTAGCAACCTCCTTTTTATATTATTATAAACATTAAAATATTTTTTTACAATTTAAATTGTTTGGTTAGTTGTTTGCCTAATTTATTCTTCTTTAGCGGTAATTAATTTTCTAAAATCTATCCAGATATCTAACATAGCTGCCCAAGTAGCAATCTGTGATAAAAGTGGTTGAAAACATACCAAGATATATATAACCCACTTCAAAATATTTTTAATTTTAAACCGTTCTAATATAAAACCGGTTAAAGAAAGACCATAAATTAAAAATACTACCGAAAAAAATAGTTGTATATTCACTCCAATTTTACTTAGAAGAGGAAGGTTATACTTTGCTCCTAAAAATATCAATATCACCCCTAAAAAATAACTCCAGAAGAAGGATTTTGAAGCTCTCCATTTAGAAAAGGAGGTAAAGGTCGACAGTTTATATCCAAACCTCTTCAAAACTAAGCGAGCTACCCAATAATTTATAATGGTATCAAAAATAGAAGCAAGAATAATCATTCCTGGAAACGCTATCCGAATAATATTAATAGTTTGAGTTAAAGATTCTTTCATTGAAGAAAATTGTTCTGGAGATAACCCCATACGGTTGTAAAAATTCAAAGATTGAGTTATAACTCTGTCTATCTTTTCTACATCGAATAACACAGGATTAATATCTAAAAACCAAAAACCAATTAAAAGAATTAAACCTTTGGAAATGAGAGAAGCCACACTCCCAACCATAATAATATCAGTTAAAGATAAATCTTTTTTTATAACAAATCCTAAAGTCAATCCCAATATCCCAAAACCCAACAAAACCATAATTCCTGGCCAGGGGCCAGCTAAAATACTTACCAAAATTCCCGATATAAAAGTGGAGATAATGGCAAACTTTAAACTATGACGTAAACATAAAATTATAATTGGAAGTGGACATAAAAAACTTACCAATGTACCTAATAAGGGAATATATATACTAATAATAAATATAACAGCGGTAATTGCTGCTAGAAATGCACCTTCAACTATTGATTTAGTTGGAATTTGATCACTCAATAAAAGACCTCTTCTTTTTTATTTAAAAAAACTAAAAAGTTAAAGCTAAAAGCGAAAAACCACAATTCAAAACTCAAAACTTTTTCTGAAAATTTTAAATTTTAAGTTACAATTTTACGCTTTTCACTTTTAGTTTTTCGCTATATACTATATATACCTACGATATACTAATTTGCTTATTTAGCTACATAAGGGAGAAGTCCTATTTCTCTTGCTCTTTTTATAGCTACAGCAAGTGTACGTTGATGTTTTGAGCAATTTCCAGTTGCTCTACGAGATAATATCTTGCCCTGTTCACTAATAAATCTTTTTAATAAATCTATATTTTTGTAGTCAGCTACTACTTTTTCTTTACAAAAAAAACAGACTTTCTTTTGTGGTCTCTTAAAAAATCCGTATTTCGTCATTAACGATTATTTTTCCTCCTTTAAATTATCTTCTCTTTTTAGAAGTTTCTTCAACGATGGACTAATTTTCTTTTTTAGAAGTTTTTTTTTCTTGTTGTAAAGTTAGTAAATATCTAATAACTCTTTCTTCTAACCTTACCACTCTTTCTAGTTCAGAAATAATTTTTTCATCCACATCAAAATTTAAGACTACATAAATTGCTTCTGTAAAATCCTTAATTTCATAACCTAATTTTCTTTTACCCCATTTATTTGTCTTGGTTATCTCTCCCTTACCATCAGTAATAACTTTTTTAATTTTATCAAATAAAGAATCTAATTCTTCATCTTTTAATTGGGGATTTATAGCTAGCATTATTTCGTAACTTCTCATCTGTTCACCTCCTCCTTTTGGTCTAATCAGCCCCTGAAAGATTTCTTCAGGAGCAAGGAAATTAAAAACCTAAATTGATTTAATATTATATCATCAGATATTTTTGATATCAAGCTTTAAATTTAATTTCATAGCTTATAAATAATTAATAAATAAAAAACCTAAAATATATTTTTATCTCTCTTTAATTAATCTCTGGGGATAATTTCACGAATTTTCTTCTCTAATTTTACTCGAGGAACCAGAACCTTTCTACCACAACAAAGACATTTTAGACCAATATCAATACCAGACCTGGTGATTTCCCAATGAAAACCCCCACAAGGATGTTTTTTCTTTAATCTAATAATATCTCCGATTCCTAATTTTAAAGGCATTTTATTATATTCCTATTAATCAATTTATCAATTTACCTATTTACCAATTGACCAATTATATTAGTTAGACAGTTTACCAGTTACCCGGTTAGCCAGTCAGTTAAATTTATATATGTGGGTAGATAAGTAAAATCATAATTGTTGCAAGAGAGAATTATATTCTTCTTTATCTCTTTTTTCTTTAAAAGGGCCGACTATAGATAAATTTATTTTGTTTTTTATAAAAATATTTTGAGCTAATCTTTGAATGTCTTCGACCTTTACTTCTTCAATTCTTTCTCTTACTTCGTCAAAAGTTAAAAGTCTACCATATAAGAACATCTTGTTCCCCAACCAAAATGCCCTACTTAAAGTATTCTCTAAGTTTAAAGATAATGCGCCTTTATACATCTCTTTTGCTTTTCTTAATTCCTCTTCTTTCAAATTATCTTCCTTTATTTTTCTAAGTTCCTCCAAGATGGTATGGATGGCTTCCTTTGTTTTGCTCGAATCTGTACCTACATAAATGTTAAAAGAACTTATATCGTTAAAATATTGAATAAAGGAATGAATATCATAAGCTAAACTTTTTTTAACTCTTATTTCTTGAAAAAGCCGAGAACTTAATCCCGAACCCAATATTACGTCTAATAAATCCATAGAGTATTTATCAGGGTTTAACCGAGAAATTCCCGGAAAACCAAAAGAAAGATGAGTTTGATTGGTCTTTTTAAATCTTATTCCTATTAGAGAAATATTCTGATTATCATAAGCGGGTATATATTTTTTAATTTCACCCTCTTTCATTCTTTTAAAACATTTCTTAACCTGTAAAATTACTTCCGCTACCTTAATATTTCCGGCAACACTTATCACTAAATTATTAGGACGATAAAATTCATCTATATATGATAACAGATCTTCTCTTTGAATATTGCGTATACTTTTTTCATCTCCGGGAATAGACTTTCCCAGAGGATGATTTTTCCATATTATCTTGTCAAGCAAGATTTCTACTAATTCCTCCGGTATATCTTGATATTTTTTAATCTCTTCAATAATTACTTCTTTTTCTTTACAAAGGTCCTCTCTCCTCATTAGTGAGTTTAATACTATATCAGCCAGCACATCGAAAGCAACTTTAAATTGTTCTTGGGGAACTTTAACATACAGCTGAGTAGTTTCTTTAGATGTAGAAGCGTTTATCTCTCCACCAATACCTTCTATGACTTGAGATATTTCTAAAGTATTTTTCCTCTGGTTAGTACCTTTAAATAGCATATGTTCAATGAGATGAGAAATTCCTTGATGTTTTTCTTCTTCATATCTTGACCCAGCTCCTATCACGAAAACAATAGCTACCGATTTCATATAAGGCATTTTTTCTACTACAATTCTTAAACCATTTTCTAATTTTATTACTTTATAAATAATAATTTCCTCCCTTTATTATTTTTTTTAGTTTTACTAGGGTTTTTTAACTACAAATACTTCTTCTAATTTTGTAAAATCCACCTCTGGTCTTATTAACACTTTTTGAAACAGAGCATTGTTTTCCTTTTTTACTCCCACTATCTTACCAATCATAATTCCTTTGGGGAAAATACTACCTAATCCAGAAGTAATCACCATATCGTTTATCTTAAGATCAGCATCATGAGAAAGATATTCCATATCACAATAATTACTCTCACTGCCTTTTACTACTCCTATATCTCTTGATCTCTGAATCATTCCTCCTACTGCACTTCTCTGATCTAGTATTAATAATATTTTTGCTGTATGTGAATCAACACTAACCACTTTACCAACCAGCCCACTGTAAGTCGCTACTGCCATGTTTTTATTTACTCCATCAGCTTCTCCCTTGTCAATAATTATACTATTAAACCAATTTCCTGGTTCTCGGCTAATTACCAAAGAGGGGATCATTTCATAAGAAAAAGATTCTTTAAGTTCTAATAATTTTTTCAATCTATCATAGGCTATTAATTTTTCTTTTAATACAGCATTCTCTTGAAGGGTCATTTCAATTTTTTCTTGCAGCTTTTTATTTTCTTCTTCTACCCTCTTAAATTTAGCTATAGCCTTTAAGTAGTTTTTTGTATTATCAGTAACTATACTTATACCTTGATTAAGGGGAGAAAAAACTCTCAATACAATACTCTCCAACCATTTAAGATACATTTTACCATGGTAGTCTATAGTCATTATAAAAACAGTTACAATAATTAATATAATAAGAATTAGCAATGCCTTGTTCTGAGGTAAAAGTTTTTTCAATATAAATCACCTGATTAAATTTACCAATTAGCCAATTAACCAATTCTCCAATTAAATCAGTTAGCCAGTCTATGAGTAAGTTGCGTAATGTGTAATATGTGACAAGTAAGCTAAACGCTATACGCTCTACGCTAATTATACGAGATACTATTCACTAACGACCAACGACTAATTCAAATTCCTTTGCTTGTTCTAATTAAAACTCTCTGGTAAGAATTAAAATCCTCTAAAACCTTTCCTATACCTTTAATTACACAATATACCGGTTCAAAAGATGTAAAAGTTGGAATACCTATCTCCTCTTGCAAAAGTTCCGATAATCCCACTAAAAGTGAACCTCCACCAGTTATAATAATCCCCTTGTCTATAATATCCGAGATCAATTCGGGAGGTGTCTTTTCTAAAGTTATCTTTACTGTATTAGCAATTATTCTTAATGGTTCAGAAAGGGCTTCTCTCAATTCATCTTTAGAAATTTTAATTATTTT
>JBGPSO010000013.1:0-15923 GCA_041490145.1 Atribacterota bacterium | reverse complement strand
TATTATAGGGATGTAATAATAAATATTGAGGTAAGGGCGAATTAAGGGGTTTTCAAGGGGAAGGATTCCCCTTGAATATCTTACCAGTTGTTAAGATAGGAGTATAATTTTATATGAGAAAAGCGAGTAGGATTTATAAGAGAAAAAGTAGAAGTAATCTGGAAACTTTTATCATCTTGATCGGTGCAATTATAATTTTGGGAGTAGCGTTTCATTTAGCCAGAGACAGAAGTTATATCCCCCCTGAAAATCAAATAACTATAGAAGAAAAAAAAGAAGAAGCTCCGGTAAGAGAAGTTCCTGTTGAGTCACCCTCAAAGATAACAGTTGAGAAAATTAAAGAAAATATAGAGTCTGCAGAGACAGAAATAAAAAAAGAGGCTACTCCGGAAGTGAATGCTTCTCTTGCTGAAACGAGTGTAGTTAACACTCCAAAAGTAGAACCTGAAGCAGAGGTAATAAAGGAGTCCGAAATATCGTCAGAGAAGAAAGTGTATACTGTTCAGGTAGGGGCTTTTTCCACTGAAAAAAATGCCCAAAATTTAGCTAAAGAAATAAGAGATAAAGGATATCAGACTTATGTAGTTAAGGGAAAAACTCTTTATAAGGTTCAGGTAGGCGAATTTAAAAACTACCAGGAAGCTCAAAATATTTCCCAAAAATTAAAAGAATTAGGTTATCCATTTTTTATTACTTCTAGATAACAAAAGGAAATTAAATCTTGAGACAAAAGAAAATACCTTATGTAACGATTAATCGTTTATCGATATACTATCGTTGTTTAGAGAGAATTAGCGAAGTAAAAAATTTAGGAGATTTTGAAGTTATTTCTTCCTCTGAAATGGCTGAAATAACTGGTATTAATTCTGCACAAATCCGTAAAGACCTAGCTTATTTTGGAGAATTTGGTAAAAGAGGCGTGGGATATTCTTTAAAAAATCTCAGTAAAGAGTTGAAAAATATTTTAGGGCTAGATAAAAAATGGCCAATTATTATCGTTGGAGCGGGAAATTTAGGCCAAGCTTTAATAAATTATAAAGGCTTAGAAAAAAGAGGCTTTGTGATTGAAGGAATTTTTGATAATAGCCCTATAAAGATAGGGAAAAAATTAAGACAAATTATTATTCAGGATGTAAAAGAGATTGAAAATTTTATTAAGAAGAAAAATATTAAAATTGCTGTCTTAACTGTACCTGCTACTTCTGCACAAGAAGTAGCAGGTAGGATGGTTAAAGGTGGAATTAAAGCCATCTTGAACTTTGCTCCTATCCGCATTATATTATCCCCTGAAGTTAAAATACATAATGTAGATCTATCCATTGAATTTGAAGGGTTGACTTATTACTTATCTTTATGATAAAATTATTTTTGTTTTATATTTGTGATATTTTTCACAAAATTATAAATAAACATCCTCATTAATGAAAAAATTGTTGGATAATTATATTTTTTAAGAAAGAAATATGAGTTTAGATTAAAAATAACTATTAAGTAAAGTTTCCAAAAATATTAAAAATTAGAAATTAGAAAGGGATGATAAAAGATGGAAGATCTTATGATAAGCGAAGTAACTAATTGTTATGAGAATAAATCAGAAAATCTTATACAAATACTTCGAGAAATTCATAAAAAACAAAATTATATTACTCCTACCCAATTGGAAGAAGTAGCTCGAAAGTTGAATCTTCCTTTAAGTAAAGTGTATGGAGCAGTCACTTTTTATACCTTATTAAGTTCAAAGCCAAAAGGAAAATATGTGTTAAGAATTTGTTCCAGTACTCCTTGTCATATGGCCGGGAGTGAAGATTTATTAAATTATCTAAAGAAAAAATTAGAAATTCAAGAAGGAGAAACTAGCGCAGATGGACTTTTTACTTTAGAATTAACTAGTTGTTTAGGTCTTTGTGCAGTTGCACCAGCAATAATGGTGAATGATAAAGTATATGGTAATTTGAATACAAAGAAATTAGGCCAAATAATTGAAAAATGTAAAAGAGGAAAAATAGAAACAGAGAAATTAACTAGTTTAGGAGAAAATATTTTAGGTAATAAAGAGGGTAGGGTAGTTTTACAAAATTGTGGAATTATTAATCCCGAATCAATCGAAGAATATAAATTAAAGAGCGGATATACTGCTTTATCTAAAGCAATTAAAGAGATGACCCCTCAAGAAGTAATTAATGAAATAAAAAAATCAAAATTAGTAGGTCGAGGAGGGGCTGCTTTCCCTACAGGTTTAAAATGGGAATTTTCTTTTCGTGCTATAAAAAAACCTAAATATATAATTTGCAACGCAGATGAAGGAGAGCCAGGAACTTTTAAAGACCGTTTAATTTTAGAAAATGATCCTCATAAAATTGTTGAAGCAATGGTTATTGCGGGGTATGCTGTTGGTGCAGAATATGGTTATATTTATATTCGAGGAGAATATAACCTTTCTATAAAGAGAATAAAACAAGCTATCGAGATGGCAAAAGAACAAAATTATTTAGGGAAAAATATCTTGGGGACTAAATTTTCTTTTAATATAGTAATTAGAGAAGGGGCAGGAGCATATATTTGTGGCGATGAAACTGCTCTAATGGAATCTATTGAAGGTAAAAGAGGAGAACCAAGATTAAAGCCTCCTTATCCTCCTACCTCAGGGCTTTGGAATAAACCAACAGTAATAAACAATGTAGAAACTTTATCCAATATACCTTTGATTATTTTAAAAGGAGCAAACTGGTATAATAAAATTGGACTTTCTGAAAGCACAGGAACAAAAGTGCTCACCCTTTTAGGAGATGTAAAAAATCAAGGAGCAGTAGAAGTACCATTAGGTACAAATTTAAAAGATATTATTTACCATATTGGTGGTGGTATTACCGAAGGAAAGAAATTAAAGATGGTTCAATTAGGAGGTCCTTCAGGAAGTTACTTATCTCCTGATATGATAGATATATCTTTAGATTATAAGGTTTTATCTCAAGCTGGCTTAACTCTGGGTTCAGGTGTGGTATTAGTCTTATGTGAAGATAGGTGTGTTGTAGATATAGTAAGAAATATAGCCCGCTTTTTTCAACAAGAATCTTGTGGAAAATGCACCCCTTGCAGAGAAGGTACAGATATAATATATCAAATTTTAACTAAGATAGCTTTGGGGAAAGGTGAAAACAATGATTTAGAGACCTTGAAATTATTAGGAGAAATTATGAAAGATGCCTCTTTTTGTGGATTAGGACAGACTGCTCCAAATTCTTTATTAAATACTTTGAAACTTTTCCCTGAAGAATATCTTCAACACATTCAAAAGAAGGGTTGCCCCTTGAAAGTATGTAGAGAGTGATAATAATATTTATTATATAAAAGAAATAATTATGTTTTATAAGAATTTTAAATTATTTAAATTAGGAGAGAGAAGGGAAGGAAGGCTATAATGACAGAAGTAAATTTGACCATAAATAGTCAAAAAATAATAGCTAAAGAAGGAATAACCATACTTGAAGCTGCTAAACAAGCAGGGATTAAAATACCTACTTTATGCACTATGCCTGAATTAGGGTTTTCTCCAGGTTCTTGCCGAGTTTGTGTGGTTGAGGTTGAAGGTGCACCCACTTTATCAGCATCTTGTATGACTGATGCAAGAGAAGGAATGGTAATTTATACTAATAGCGAAAGGGTTATAAAAGCACGCAGAATTGTTGCAGAATTATTAATTTCTAATCATCCCTTAGATTGTATGACTTGTGAAAAAAATGGTGATTGTGATTTACAGAACCTTGCTTATGATTTAGACATTAAAGAATCAAGATTTGGACGAAATAATAAGGATATCCCTTTAGACGAAACCAATCCCTTTATAGTAAGGGATTTGAACAAATGTATTTTATGTGGTAGATGTGTAGAAATATGTAATGAAATTCAACAATCACATGCTATCGGTTTTGGTTATAGAGGCTCTAAAACAGAAATTATAGCAGGATTAGGAAATAGTTTGGGTTTTGAAACAAAAATGACCCCTGGTTTTAATGCTAAAATAAAATATTCAAATTGTGTTTCTTGTGGGCAGTGTGTGGCTGTTTGTCCCGTAGGTGCTTTGATTGATAAAGCTGCTCAAGGAAAAGGAAGGGCCTGGGAATTTACTAAAGTAAAGACTACCTGTAATTACTGTGGATGTGGTTGTAATTTCGACTTAAATGTAAAAGAGGGAAAAGTAATAAAAGTTACTTCTAATCCGGAGAGTGTAGTCAATGGAATTAATCTATGTGTTAAAGGGCGTTTCGGTTATGATTATATTCATCGAGATGACCGTTTAACTACTCCCTTAATTAAGAAAAAAGGTAAATTTGAGAAAGCCAGCTGGGAGGAAGCTTACCAATTAATTAGCAGTAAGTTTACCCAAATTAGAAAAGAAAGTGGCAGTGATAGTTTAGCTGTATTATCTTCAGCAAAATGTACCAATGAAGAGAATTATCTTTTAATGAAATTTGGACGTGCAGTTTTAGGAACTAATAATGTTGACCATTGTGCTCGTTTGTGTCATTCGGCGACTGTGGCTGGTTTAGCTCAAGCCTTCGGTAGTGGAGCAATGACTAATTCCATCGAAGAGATTGCCAATGCTTCAGTTATTTATCTTACCGGTTCTAATACTACCGAGAATCATCCTATAATTGCTCTAGAGATTAAAAAAGCAGTTACCAAGAATGGAGCAAAGTTAATTGTGGCTGATCCCCGAGAGATTGAACTGGTTAAATATGCTACTTTATGGCTCAGACAAAGACCAGGAACTGATGTAGCTTTATTTAATGGATTAATGAATGTGATTATTACTGAGGGTTTAGAAGATAAGGAATTTATTGCTCAAAGAACAGAAGGTTATGAAGAATTAAAAAAGACTGTACTTAAATATACTCCAGAAGTAGTAGAAAAGATTACTGGCGTGTCAGCAGAAGATATCCGAAAAGCGGCCAGGATTTATGCTACTGCTCCCACCGTCTCCCTTATTTATTCAATGGGGATTACTCAGCATACCACTGGGACAGATAATGTCTTATCTACCGCCAATATTTCTATGCTTACTGGGAATTTAGGAAAGGAGAGTGTCGGGGTTAATCCTCTCCGAGGACAGAGTAACGTACAAGGAGCTTGTGATTTAGGAGCATTACCTAATGTTTATTCTGGATACCAAAATGTTGTTGACCCTAAAGTACAGGAGAAATTTTCTAAAGCTTGGGGAGTAGAACTATCCGATAAAGTTGGATTAACTGTAGTAGAGATATTAAACGCTGCCTATGAGGGAAAAATTAAAGGCATATTTGTTATGGCAGAAAATCCCGCTATGTCTGACCCTGATTTAAATCATGTTCGAGAAGCACTGAAGAGAGTGGAATTTTTAGTAGTTTCCGATGTCTTTATGACTGAAACTACTGAATTAGCAGATGTAGTCTTACCAGGGGTTAGTATTGCCGAGAAGGATGGGACTATAACTAATACTGAAAGAAGGGTTCAAAGGATTAGAAAAGCTGTTGAACCTGTAGGTGAATCTAAACCAGAGTGGCAGATTATCTGCGAATTAGCGGAAGAGATGGGTTACCATATGAGTTATAATAATCCAGAAGAAATAATGGAAGAGATTGCTAAGCTTACCCCCAGCTATGGAGGAATACGTTATAATCGATTGGATAAAGAGGGATTACAATGGCCTTGTCTTGATGACAATCATTTAGGAACCAAATACCTGCATAAAGATAAATTTAGTAGAGGTAAAGGAAAATTCTCTGCGATAGAATTTAAAGAGGCAGCTGAACTGCCAGACGAAGAATATCCCTTTATCTTTACTACTGGACGAGTATTATATCATTTCCATACTGGCACTATAACTCGAAGGTCTAAAGGATTAGATGAAATTTATCCTGAGGCATTAGTAGAAATTAATCCCCAGGATGCAGAAAAGTTAAAGGTTAAAGATGGAGAATTTGTAGAAGTAACCTCTCGCCGGGGAAAGGTTAAAGCTAAAGCAAAGGTTACTGAAAAATCAGGAAAAGGAGTAGTGTTTATGAGTTTCCACTTTTATGAAGCAGCTGCCAATTTGCTTACCCATGCTGCCCTTGATCCGGTATCTAAGATTCCAGAATACAAAGTATGTGCGGTTAAAGTGCAGAAAGCATCTTAAAATAAAAAATTAAAATAAGAAAAGGAGTGAAATAAAGAATGAACTCAAAAGAAATTCAAGAAGTAAGAAATGTAGAACCTAATTTTTTAGCTCCAGCAGGAGTAGCTAAAGCAATAATTGGAGTGGGTAAAGCTAAAACGAGTTTATCAGTTATGCAGATGATTATTCTCGGTATTCTTGCCGGTGTATTTATCGGTTTTGGTTCAGAATTAGCTACTATGGTTACTTATGATATGAGTAAATTTTTAGGAGAGGGTTTTGCTAAATTTATTTTTGGAAGTGTATTTTCTGTAGGCCTTATATTAGTAGTAATTGCGGGAGCAGAGCTTTTTACGGGGAATAATTTAATTTTTGTAAGCGTATTAAATGGTGACGTAAAATTAAGTAAGATGTTAAATAATTGGTTCTGGGTATATGTAGCTAATTTTATTGGTTCATTATTGTTGGTTTGGCTTATGTATGCCTCTGGATTATGGCAGACTGGTAGTTTTGGTGTCGGAGCAAAGGCTTTAGCTATTGCTAATGGAAAAGTTAATCTTAGCTTAGGGGCAGCTTTTTCTCGAGCTATTGTTTGCAACTGGTTAGTATGTTTAGCAGTTTGGTTAGCTGTAGCCTCTAAAGATGTAGTGGGAAAGATATTTGCTATTTATTTTCCCATTATGGCTTTTGTAGCGAGTGGGTTTGAGCATAGTGTTGCCAATATGTATATAATACCTATGGGAATTTTTTTAAAAAATAGTGCTGAGGTGGTGGCAACTGCGGGGCTTTCGGGAAAATTAGCCAATCTTACCTGGGGAGGATTTATTGCCCGTAATTTAATACCAGTTACTTTGGGGAATATTATAGGAGGAGCGTTCTTTGTGGCTACCTTATATTGGGCAGCCTATTTAAAAGGTAAAAAATAAAAATAAAAATACATTATTTTAATGCCAAAAGGATCATATCTTTTTTGAGATTTGATCCTTTTTTATTATCTTTACTTCCCTGAAAAAATAAACTATATTTTTTGTTAACAAAATGATATTATATAATGTTATGAAAATTAAAGATAAAAGATATTTTTCTTTAACCGCGATTATATTAGCAGGAGGTGAGAGTAGTAGGGTAGGTTTAAACAAAAGCAAAGATCAGATGAAATTAGCCGGAAGACCTTTAATAGATTGGGTTATATCTACACTTACTTCTCTGGATAATTTAACCAAAGAAGATATTATCATAGTTAGTCCTAAAGAGAAATATTCTAATTTTAAGAGAGTATTTAAGGATATTTTTCCCCAAAAAGGTCCTTTGGGAGGGATATTTTCTGGCTTAAAGGTCTCTACCTCCCAGTATAATTTATTAGTAGGTTGTGATATGCCTTTTATAGAGGTAAAATTACTACAGTATATGATAGAAAATATAAATACTTATGATATTGTTATTCCTTGCCATGGTAAGGGATTAATTGAGCCTTTATGTGCAATTTACAGTAAAAGTTGTTTAGAGGTTATAGAGAGAAATATAAAAGCTGGAGTGTTATCAGTTAGAAAAATATTTTCCCATTTAAAGGTCAGATTTATTAAAGAGGAAGAGATAAAAAAATTTGATGCGGGACTTTATTCTTTTTTTAATATTAACTTTAAACGCGATTTTATTAAGGCAGAAGAATTAATAAAAATGAGGAGAATAAAATAATTGTCTATAGAAGCGAAAGGGATAATGGTAAATATAATTCGAATTAAAGAGAATAAAAAAGAAAAAATTTTAGATTTAGTAGCCAGAGAAACTACTTTTACCATCTTATTAAACAAAAAAAAATTAGTTACTTTAAATTGCACTCCCGAGAAATATAAATATTTGGGCCTAGGTTTTCTCTATACCTCAGGTATTTTACGAAAAAAAGAAGATATTGTATCTTTAGAGATAAATAAAAAACAAGGTCTGATGGATATAAGGATTGAAGGTACCTCTTTATTACCAAAAGATATTATCAGTAATAATTTATGGTTAGGAATTTGCCAGCAAGCAGAAGGAGAGGGCAATCCATTTTCATTTATCGATACTTCTTTAAAAATTAATCCTAGCTTGGTTTACTCTCTTATTTCTGAAATGCAAGAAAGAGCGGATTTTTTTAAATTGACCGGAGGAGTACACAGCTGCGCTTTAGCTGATAAAAATGGGTCTATAATATTATTTAGTGAAGATATTAGTCGTTATAATACTATTGACAAAATATTAGGAGAGGCTTTTGTAAATGATATCTCTACAGAAGATAAAATAATTTTAACCTCTTGTCGAATAACTTCTGGAATTTTACGGAAGATTATTACTGGGAAAGTACCGGTGATTATTTCCAGAGCTGCTCCTACAGATCGTACTATCGAGTTAGCTCAAAGAGCAGGTGTAACTTTGGTAGGATTTGTCCGTGGAGAGAGAATGAATATTTATAGTCATCCCCAGCGAATAGGAATTTAAATTTTACTTTAATAAGGAGCGAAACAAATTATGCCAGAGGAAGAAATAATTGTCGCTATCGACCCTGGTACCAAAAAGTGTGGCTATGCAGTAGTTGACTCTAATTTAAATGTTTTACAAAGAGAAGTTACTTTAGCAGAGAGAATAATAAATAGGATTAAAAATAGTTTTAAGGTTTATAAGATAGAAAAGATTATTTTAGGAAATGGCACTAATTATAAACAAATAGAAAATAAATTAAAAAACTATTTTCCTCGATTAAAAATTATCTTAATTGAGGAAAATTTCAGTACTTTGGAGGCAAGAAAAAAATATTTTGAAGCATATCCACCTCGAGGTATTTCTAGACTTATCCCTCTATCCTTAAGAGTACCCCCTTGCCAATATGATGATTTTGTAGCAGTACTATTAGCAGAAAAGTATTTTAAAAATAAAAAAAGTTATTTAGTTAGATAGTTACTTGGTTAGCTAGTTATCTGGTTAATGATTAATTCGTCAACTAACTAACTAGGTAACTAACTAACCAGCTAACTATTCAATTAGCTAGTGACTGGCGAATTAAGAGATCAATAAATTAATAAGAAGGTTATCAATTAATATAAAAATATTAACGGAGGTAAATACATTGACCAAAGTAAGGATTTTTACTAATATTTTGAAGGCAAATGAAAATATTGCTCAAAAAAATAGAGAAATTTTTAATAAGAATAATGTGTATACAATTAATTTAATGAGTTCACCTGGTTCTGGCAAGACTAGTCTTTTAGAAAAAACTATAGAATCACTTAAAGATGGATTAAAGATTGCAGTAGTAGAAGGAGATCTTCAGACTACTAAAGATGCAGAGAGAATAGAAAAATATAATATCCCGGTGACTCAAATAAATACCGATGGAGCTTGCCACTTAGATGCCAATATGGTGGATTGTGTATTAGATTCCTATGATTTTGAAGAAATAGATCTTTTTGTTATTGAAAATGTAGGCAATTTAGTCTGTCCAGCAGGATATGATTTGGGAGAAGACGATAGAGTAGTGATGATAAGTATTCCTGAGGGAGACGATAAACCAATAAAATACCCCTTGATATTCCATAATGCAAATGTATTAATAATAAATAAGATTGATTTATTACCTTATACTAATTTTAATATGTTAAAAGTTAAAGAAGATGCTTTAAATATAAATCCAAATTTAAAAATATTCGAAATTTCTTGTCAGACTGGGGAAGGCTTGGAAAATTGGTTTATCTGGTTAAAAGAACAGGTAAGGAAAAAGTTAGCTGGTTAATTTGGTTACCCAGTTACCCGGTTTACCAGTAAGCAGTGTAATGTGTAATATGTGACAAGTAACCTGTTTTTATAAACTTAAAACATAAACTCATTACTCATTACATATTACTCATCACTGTATTTCTATACGCCATACGCTAAACGCTACACGCTCTACGCTAATATACGAGATACGATTCACGAGATACAAGATACGAATTTTGTTTTGCGCTTTTCGTTATACTAGCGACTAATTTAAGTTTTTCTAGGAAGTATTTATTTAATGAAAATTAGAGAGAATATAATAATCAAAGGTATAGTTCAGGGGGTTGGGTTTCGCCCCTTTATTAAAAAATTAGTAAAACCTTTCCCTCTATCCGGTTGGGTGCTTAATTCTAACCAGGGTGTAGAGATTGAGGTAGAAGGAGAAGAAAAAGAATTAGATAAATTGGTCCAGGACATTTACGAGAAACTTCCCCCTTTAGCTCGTATCGAAAAGATGGAAATTACAAAATTGCCACTTTTAGGCTATAAAGGATTTTCTATTAAGAAGAGTATAGTTAAAGAAGAAGATAGTTTTGTCTTAGTTTCCCCGGATATTAGTATCTGTGAAGATTGTCTACAAGAATTATTTGATCCTCATAACCGACGTTTCCATTACCCTTTTATAAATTGTACTAATTGTGGCCCCCGTTTTACAATTATAACAGATATACCCTATGACCGTGAAAAGACTACTATGAGCGTTTTTAAGATGTGTCCTCAATGTCAGAATGAGTATGATAATCTGGAAGATAGAAGATGCCATGCTCAACCTAATGCTTGTACTGAGTGTGGTCCAAAAGTATTTCTTTACCGCAATAAAAAAAAATTAAAAAATATCGATCCTATAAAAGAAGCGGTTAGATTATTAAAGAAGGGAAAAATTGGTGCAATTAAGGGATTAGGAGGTTTTCATTTAGCCTGCGATGCTACTAATCATAGAGCAGTATCTAAATTACGTCTTTTAAAAAATAGGGAGGCCAAACCTTTTGCTCTAATGTCTCTCAACTTAGAAAAGATTAAACAATTTTGTGAAGTTAAACCGGAAGAAGAAGCATTGCTGATAAATCGAGCTCGGCCCATTGTTCTTTTAAAAAAGAAGGAGGGTAATTTAATTTCGCCAATGGTGGCGCCAAATAACAATTATTTGGGAGTGATGTTACCCTATACCCCCCTTCATTATCTTTTATTAAAAGAAGAAATATTAGCTTTAGTTATGACCAGTGGTAACATTGGAGATCAACCAATAATTAGTGATAATCAGAAAGCTTTAGAAAAATTAGACCAAATAGCTGATTTTTATCTTCTATATAATCGAGATATCTTTAATCGCTGTGATGATTCTGTAGTAAAAATTATAAATAATGATAAAGTGTTTTTTCGAAGGTCAAGAGGATATGTTCCTGACCCTATTATCCTTAACTTCCAATTAAAAGAAGTATTAGCTTTGGGTGGGGAACTAAAAAATACCATCAGTTTTTCTAGAGAAAATTATGTTTTTTTAAGTCAGTATTTGGGTGATTTAAAAAATGTAGAGACTTTAAATTTTTTTAAAGAATCTATAGTGAATTTGAAGAAAATATTTAGAGCCAACCCTGAAATTATTGCTTGTGATCTCCACCCTGACTATCTATCTACTCAATATGCAGAAGAAATAAGAGTTAAAAAGGGATTAAAAGTAGTCAAAGTTCAGCATCATCAGGCCCATATAGTAAGTTGTATGGCCGAAAATAATATTAAAGAAACAGTGATTGGGGTAGCTTATGATGGTACAGGTTACGGAGATGATGATAATGTTTGGGGAGGAGAATTTTTAATATGCAATTTAAAAAGATATTCCCGAGTAGGTCATTTAAAGTATTGTTCCTTACCTGGGGGAGATAAAGCCATTGTAGAACCCTGGAGGATGGCTTATAGTTATTTATATTCTATTTATGGCTCAAAAGCCAAGAAAATTAAAATAGATTTTAATCGTAGAATAGAGAACAAAAAATTATTGATCATCGAAAAGATGATAGATCAAAAAATAAATTCTCCTCTTACTTCAAGTTGTGGACGTCTTTTTGATGCTATATCTTCCTTATTAGGAATAAGAGATGAGGTAAGTTACGAGGGACAAGCAGCTATGGAATTAGAATCACTTTGTACGGTCAGAATTAAGGAGAGATATAAATTTAGTATTTATAAAGAAGGGGAGAAATTTATTATTGATCCTCAAGAAATTTTTATAGATGTAGTTAATGATCTTAAAAAGGGGATAGATAAAAGAGTAATAGCGGTTAAATTTCATAATACTGTTGCAGAATTTACAGTTGATTTATGTGGTAGAATAAGAAAAAAATCCAGTATTAATAAAGTTGCTTTAAGCGGGGGAGTATTTCAAAATCGTTATTTAACCGAGAAAATCATTTCTCTATTAAAAAAAGATGATTTTCAGGTGTATATTCAGAGAAAAGTTCCTCCCAATGACGGAGGAATATCTTTAGGGCAAGCAGTAGTAGCAGGAAGTGAATAGTTACCTGGTTAGTTGGTTACCTGGTTAGCTAGTTAAGGAATTATAATATCAAAATAGCTAGCTAAAAAATTAGTTAATAAAATTAAGCAATAGATTAGGTAACTGGGAAAACGGTTAATTATATAAACTTGCATGTTGTATCTTATAACCAGTAAACTAGTTAACTAAGTAACTAACTAACCAAATTAATTGGCGAATCGGCTAATTTAACCAGTTAACTGGGGAACCAGTTAACTTGGTAACTAGATAACTAAACTAATTGGAGAATTGGCAAATCGGTCAATTGGTGAATTGAGTTAGAGGAGGAAAAAATGTGTTTAGCGATACCGGGAAGAGTTAAAAAAATATTTAATGACCATACAGCCGAAATAGAAATTGGGGGAATTATCAAAAGGGCAAGTTTAGATCTAATTCCCAAAGTTGAAGTGGGAGATTATGTACTTTTGCATGCTGGTTTTGCTATTGAAGTAATCAATCAAATAGAGGCTTTAAAAATATTTGAGGCTTGGGAGGGTAAAATAGATTGAAATATATTGATGAGTATAGGGATAAAAGAATAGCTCAAAACATATTACAAAAAATTAATATTATTTCAAAAAAAAGGGTAAATTTAATGGAAATTTGTGGAACCCACACGGTAGCTATATTTAGAAATGATATCAGAAAAATATTGCCTACCAATATTAATCTTATTTCTGGGCCGGGTTGCCCAGTATGTGTTACTCCCGTTTCCCATATCGATGAAATAATTAGTTTATCCCGAAAAGAAGATTTTATTATAACTACTTTTGGAGATATGATCAGGATTCCAGGTTCTACTTCTACTTTAGAGAAAGAAAAAACTAATAGTGCAGATATTAGAATTGTTTATTCTACTTTAGATGCTTTAAAAATTGCCCAAAATAATCCTTCCCAAGAGGTTATTTTTATGGGGGTGGGTTTTGAGACAACTTCTCCTACTATAGCCAGTGCAATATTAAAAGCCCAAGAAGGTAAGATTAATAATTTTTCTGTTTTGAGTGTAGCCAAGATTATGCCTCCAGCAATGAAAGCTTTATTAGAAAGTAAAGAGGTAAATATTGATGGGTTTATTTGCCCGGGACATGTAAGTGCCATTATCGGGAGTCAACCTTATAATTTTATTGCTGCTCAGTATGGAGTTCCTTGTGTCATCTGCGGATTTGAACCATTAGATATTTTAGAAGGTATTTATATGCTTATTAATCAAATTGAAAATGATAAAGCAGAAGTGGAAATCCAATATAAACGCGTAGTTAAACCAGAAGGGAATAGGATTGCCCTAGAGAGAATTAATGAGGTATTTAAAGTGGTTGATTCTAATTGGAGAGGGATAGGCAATATCCCCCATAGTGGTTTAGAGATAAAAGATAAATATAATCAGTATAATGCCAGAAAATTTAAAGTGAAAATAGAAGAAACTAAAGAACCAAGAGGATGTCGTTGTGGCGAAGTCTTAAGGGGAATAATTACTCCTCCTGAATGTCCTCTCTTTGGAGAGATTTGTACCCCTGAAGACCCCCAAGGTGCTTGTATGGTTTCCAGTGAAGGCACCTGTGCCGCCTATTACAAATACGATTAGTATCGAGTATCGAGTATAGCGTATTGCGTAGAATAAAAATATGAAAATTGCAATACAAGACACAAATATATTTTGAATTATGGTTTATCGCTTACCCGCTTTTGCGGGCACAAGTTTCGAAATACTATTCACTAACGACTAAATATGAAGGGAAGAAAATAATGAAGGAAGATAAAATATTGTTAAGTCATGGTAGCGGAGGAAAATTATCTTATAAGTTAATCAGGGAATTATTTTTATCTAATTTTAATAATAATTATTTGAAAAAACTTGACGATGGTGCGGTATTAAATATAGATGGATTAAATTTGGCTTATACTACTGATTCTTATACAGTGGACCCTTTGTTTTTTAAAGGAGGGAATATTGGAGAGTTAGCAGTTTATGGTACAGTTAATGATTTAGCAATGTGTGGGGCAACCCCTTTATATTTAAGTTGTTCTTTTATTATTGAAGAGGGGATGCCTTTAAGCTTATTAGAGAAGATTGTTTTCAGTATGAAAAAGGCCTCAGCGATTGCCAGAGTAGATATTGTAACTGGAGATACTAAAGTAGTGAATAAAGGAGCGGCAGATAAAATATTTATTAATACTTCAGGTTTGGGAGTAGTGAAAGATGGAGTAAATGTTTCTGGAAGTAATGCCCAATTAGGAGATGTAATTATCATAAATGGTCCTATAGGCAATCACGGGATTGCGGTTTTATCAGAAAGGGAAGGCTTAAAATTTGAAACAGAGATCCAAAGTGATACTGCTCCACTTTCTTCTTTAGTTGCAGATATATTAAAAGTTAGTAAAGATATTCATGTCCTAAGAGATCCTACTCGGGGAGGTTTGGCTACTACTTTAAAGGAGATAGCTCTATCTTCAAAAGTAGATATAGAAATAAATGAAGAAGATATCTATATTCAGGAAGAGGTAAGAGCAGCATGTGAAATATTAGGTTACGATCCCTTATACCTAGCCAATGAAGGAAAATTGGTAGCTTTTATTCCTTCGGAAATTGCTACCGATATATTAATAAAGATGAGAAAAAATAAATATGGTAAAGAATCAAAAGTTATTGGAAAAGTATTAAAAAGGTCAGAAGGAAAAGTTTATCTTAATACTACCATTGGTGGAAAAAGAATAGTCGATATGCTAACTGGTGAACAATTACCCAGGATATGTTAAAATAAGTTACCAATTAGCTAGTTACTTGGTTACTTGGTTGAAAACAGTTAGAAAGAATATTGAACCAGCTAACTAGCTAACCAGCCAACTAACTAACCAATAATAATTGGTAAATTTTTATAAAGGTGGTTATAAATATGAAGGATAAAAAGGAAAGTATTTATGTTAGATTAGCACGAGAGACAATTGAAAATTATATAAAATATGGAAATATAATTTCTCCTCCAAAAGATTTACCTGAAGAGATAATAAATCAAAAGGCTGGAGCATTTGTTTCTCTTAAAAAATATGAAAATTTAAGAGGATGTATCGGTACTTTTTTACCGACTGAAGAAAATATAGCTGCTGAGATTATCAGAAATGCTATTAGTGCAGCTACTGCTGACCCTCGTTTCCCTCCAGTAACGATTTCTGAATTAAATGATTTAACTATTTCAGTTGATATTTTATCTCCTCCCGAAGAAGTTGAGGATATCTCCCAACTTAACCCCAAAAAATATGGGGTAATTGTAAGTAGCGGTTTTAAAAAAGGATTGCTATTGCCTGATTTAGAAGGTGTAGATACAGTAGAGGAGCAGATTGATATTACTAAACGTAAAGCGGGTATTTATCCTGGTGAGAAAGTAAAATTGTATCGATTTGAAGTAAAAAGATGTTATTGATTAGTCTTTAGTATTTAGTATTAGAGCGTAAAGTGTAGAGCTAAAAACGCAAAAC
>JBGPSO010000012.1:0-15965 GCA_041490145.1 Atribacterota bacterium | reverse complement strand
GGGTCAAAAGATTCTTCTTATAGTTTTGTTAGACTGGATTCTGAGCCCGGAAATGTTAAAGCCGAAAAGATTCTCATTGGATGTATGTTAGAGGATGAAGAAATTGCTCAGAATGTTTTAAAAAAGTTGAAGGTAGAAGATTTTTCAGTCTTGTTACATCGTCAAATTTTAGAAGCAATGATTGAAATATTAAAAGATGATAAAAAATTAGATTCTCAAAAAGTTATGGATTATTTAGATAATAATGAAGCAACAAAATTAATTTCTAAGATTTCAATGGAAGAAATTATAACCCTTGATGAAAAAATAATCTCAGGATATATGGATACTATAAATAATTTTAAGTTAGTTCAAGAGAGAAAAAATCTTGAGGAAAAAGCAAAAATGCTTGATGAAAAGATAAAAAAATCTGAAAAGATAGAAGAAAATGATTTAAAAGAATTAAGGAAAATCGGTCAACAGTTAAAAAGTCAAAAGTAGATTAATATTTTTTATTTACTTTTAAAATTTATTTAAATAGGTAATTTTATTTTTACATTTAAGAAGGAAGGCTTGGGGAATGGGAAAAAACAAGATAATTGAAGCATTAGTTAAAGAAGGGAAAGAGCAAGGCTACTTAACTTATAAGAAAATAGAAAAATTTTTAGCAGATGATATTGTAGATGTAAATAAAATAGAATATTTATATGATATTCTTAGTGAATCTGGAATTGATTTAGTTGAAACTGAAGAAGAGGGGAATTTGCTGGCCAAAGATAAAGGCATTGAACAGCAAGATAAAACAACTTCTAACTCTAAAGAGGAGATTGATTTAGAAATAGAAATATCGAAAGAATTAGAATTAGATGACCCCGTAAAGATGTACTTGAAGGAAATAGGGCAGATAAAACTTTTAAAAGCAGATGAAGAAATAGACTTAGCTACTAGGATGCAAAGGGGAGATCATAAAGCTAAGAAAAAATTAGTAGAGTCAAATTTAAGATTAGTAGTAAGTATTGCTAAAAGATATGTAGGAAGAGGAATGCTATTTTTAGATCTTATTCAAGAAGGTAATATGGGTTTAATAAGAGCAGTGGAGAAATTTGACTATAAAAAAGGATATAAATTTAGTACTTATGCTACCTGGTGGATAAGGCAGGCAATTACTCGGGCTATAGCAGATCAAGCTAGAACCATTCGGGTTCCTGTTCATATGGTAGAGACTATTAATAAATTAATAAGGGTATCACGCCATCTCTTACAGGAGTTAGGGCGAGAGCCGACTATTGGTGAAATAGCTGAACAGATGGAAATTTCTAAAGATAAAGTAAGGGAAATATTAAAAACTGCTCAAGAACCTGTTTCTTTAGAGACTCCAATCGGGAAAGAAGAAGACAGCCATTTAGGAGATTTTATAGAAGATAAAGACTCACCAGCTCCTCCAAAAATTGCTTCACATACTCTTCTCAAAGAGCAGTTAGATGATGTCTTAAAGACATTAACTTATCGAGAAAAGAGAGTATTAGAAATGAGATTTGGAATTGCTTCTGGTCATCCTCATACCTTGGAAGAAGTTGGTAAAGTGTTTGGAGTCACCAGAGAGAGAATTCGTCAGATTGAAGCGAAGGCATTAAGGAAATTGAGACATCCCAGCAGAAGTAAAAAATTAAAAGACTATTTAGAATGAACTAAACTAAATATTATTTACCAGGGTAATGAAAAGTTTAAAATAATTAATATTTATGGTTATAGATCTAAAAAACTTTTAAAAATATATTTTTTAATTCTATAAAATTATTGACTCGAATATGGTTTTTGAGTATAATTACTTGTGACCTTCCTCGGTAGCTCAACGGTGGAGCATCCGGCTGTTAACCGGAGGGTTGTAGGTTCGAATCCTACCCGAGGAGCTTGACAATTTCTAGCCCTTTGGCTTTTTGCTGAAGGGCTTTTTCTTTGGATAAATTATTTTTATAAAAAAGAAGGATTTTTAAATAGGCTTGTAGTATTAAGGAAACAGTGTGTAAAAAAATAAAATAAGTCAATTTTTCAATTTAACAGAATATCTATAATAATATTATACTAAAATAAAAAACCAAATTATCTAAAATCAATATTAAGAATAACACTCTTTCTTTATTCAAAAAAATCCACTAAGAATTATTATCTAACTATACTAAACATCTAACTATTAATCTTGTATTATATTACTTGAGTTAAAATTAAATATCTTCTTCTGTATGAAAGTAACAGGAGAGTCCTATATTTAAAAAGGAGCCGAAGGGGCAAGATACTAAAGGTATCTAAACTTTCAGGCCAAAAGACTGTTACCGGACAGAACTGTAGAGAGCTTTGTACTAAAAGCACCGACGGGGCAATTCCAAATCTTTAGAAAAACCTATACAGAGTTTACTAAAAGAACTATTTCCTAATTACATAGGAAGAATCTTTCAGATAAAAAGACAGAATAAGAAAGTAATATAATTATTTTCTTTTCCTATCCTTTTGTTTACATAAAAATATTATGAAAGAGTGCATAAAAAAGAGATTTAATCTTTAAAATTAGAAATGTTAAGCGTGAAAACTCAGCCACGTTGATTCGTTAATTTTTATATTTTATCTTAAAAGGTGTTAAATATGAAAGGAAAAACCAGAAGAAAGATTAAAAGATTTTGGAAAATTCTATTTCCTGTATATGGTGGAGTAATTTCAATAGGTTGTTTAATTGTCTCAAATTTAATTAAACCTTTAGTAGAAAACAGTGCTGCATTTTCAAAGCTTCAAATGTATTTTCCGGGTTGGTATTTATTCTTGTGTTTTTGGTTTATAGTTATGTTGGTACTTTATATTATAGGTGATTTACTATTCCACAGTCGTTCGAAAGCTTCAGTATCTGAAATTAATTACTTTGAAGAAATAAATTTTGGAAAACCAGGGGAAAATACAATCCCGAAGGTTATAAACGGTCTATTGAATGCAGAAAAGGTCGAACCTTTTTATGTTCATGCTGCACCAAAGAGTAAGGAAGTAGAGATTGTCTATTCAAGATTAAAGGAAACTGGTTTTGCGAGAATATATGGAGGACCCGGAGAAGGAAAAAGTATGGTAACTTACCATTCGGCATACAAATTTAAAGAAGAAGAAAGATATTATATTTATAGACTGAGAGTTGAATTGTTGGAAGATAAAACGGGAAAAGAGATTATCGATGAGATATTATTTCAGTTAGATGATCTCAAAGGTAAAAGAAAACTTATCATAGTGGATGATGCTCATAAATTAGCAATTAAACGAGATATCAATATAATTATGCAACAAGAGGCAGAGGAGGGCTATTGTAAATACATCTGGGTTGAGACTGAGTTTTATGAAGAAAAACAAGCTAAGATCCAATCAGATATGTATATTCGGGTCGACTTTAAAGAATTTTTTGGAAGCTTACTTAAAAATTTTTATCGAAGTCAAGACCCCCTCTTTCAAGAAGCATTGAAAGGTCGCATTGAAGGGTTGGATGATGCAATCAATAGGGTAAATAAAGGGAAAATTCACGATGTCTGGTGGTTTGCTTTCGTCGCTTCACAGGGAGAGAAAAGATTAACACAAGAGATTGACAATCTAACTGACCCCCCATTGCTAGTCTTATTTCTTATATCAGCTTACACGGTGCTAAGTGGAGAATCCGAACTATCTAGCAGCTACCTTCTAAACAAACTCTATAATTTTAAATGGGGTTGGTTAACTGATGCCCAAAAAAGATCATCATTTAGTGATGTAATCAGGCTCCTGCAAGAGCAGACGCAAGTTCGGAAGTCGATGATAAGAGTTTACGATAAGAGCGAAAAAGACAGAGGATATATAGCATCACTGCATTATAATTTTGCAAGAACCGTAATTAAAGCCTCCCTTCCCAGAGTACATCTTATTAATGATTTAGTGTCCTCAACGGAAGAATTATTAACCTCTGAGTATTACAAGTGTGCTTACATTGGAATTTTTCTTAGTGATATTGGATTGCATGCAGCGGATTTTGTCAGCAAAAATAAGGATTGGTTAATTAGCTTCATAAACAATCTTTTACTTGAAAAATTAAAGTGCTATATTTGGATGCTAGAAGGCGTCAAAAATGTAGCCGTAGATGTATATGATGAAATAATTAGAAAGTTAGACATTGATGGAATTGCAGAAAAGCTTAACGGTGCAGAGGCTGGGCAGTTTCATCAATTAGCCGGTCTTTTAAATGCGATAGGAGACCGTCGGAATGAGCTGATCAAGAAGTTGGATATAGAGCAATTATCCAAAAAGGCGAATAGGGCAGAAGCCGGGCAGTTTAATCAATTAGCTCAACTTTTAAATGCAATGGGAGACTGTCGGAATAAGCTAATCGAAGAGTTGGGCTTAGAGCAATTATCCAAAACGGCTAATGGTGCAGAGATCGGGCAGTTTGATCAATTAGCCAACCTTTTGGATGCTCTAAGTTTCAATAAAAATCAAGTTTCTATATTACTGGATTATGGAAAACTTATTCAAAAAGCTAATCAAGTATCTACTTCTTCTGATATTAGTGGGCTAACTTATTTCTTAGCTAAATTAGACGAAAAAGACCGTAATGAGTTTATCTATAAAGTGGATTGGTATTCCATATGTCCAAAAATCCCTCTTTATGTTAATTTTTTAAAACCATTAGGATCAATTTTAAAAAACCTGTGGAAGCAAGCGGAAAGTTCATCTGATAATAGTAGAATAGAAAAAGTAGCTAAATATTTAAAAGCTAATACTAGTAAGATAATACAAGAAATTATAAGAGCTAATCCTAATCATTATTCGGGAGTAGCAAATTTTATTTTGAACTGTAATCAGATTGATCATACATTGGCAGAACAGATAGTAAACGAGACAATGTATGAGTTAGTAAATAAATTCAGAACTCGGCCTACTGATTACCAAGGAGTAGGTCAACTGATAAATGCATATCATGAAATCGCTCCCTCCTTTTCTCTATCTTTCATTGAAAACGATAGGGTCAAAAGAAGAATCCAAAATTCCATAAACACGGACGATTGGAGTAAAGAGATAGAAGGTTTAAAACATCTAATAAAAGCTTTCTATAGATCAGCACCAGATCTTTGGAGAAAAATGGTCAATTTGAATTGGATTTATGTAGATCTCAACTCTCTTGATCTTAACTCTATTTACAGAGAAGTTGATGAGGAGAAAAATGTAGGCACAGCGCATAACACAACATAAAAGTTTCGTGCCAGAGTATGTCCTGTAGCTAACAACGGACAAAAGGGAAATCAAAAATTTCCCTATCACAAATTACTTTCAGTAATTATTTTATTCGTAAAACATTAAATGAAAAGTTAAAAAAGTGAGGGAGAAATGGATAAATTAATTACATCTTCACTTACAACTTTAGAATAGCTAAAAAGAATTAAATCTAAGATTAGCGGGAAAATCCCGTTATTAAAATAAATAGGAAAGGTGTACTAGCTCAATTATTCGATAAATTTTTCTAACTTTTTGTAAGGGGATTTATAATCGATAATAATATTAAGCATTAATAATTTCTTCTAAATTTTGATATACCTTTTCAGTTTCATAACTCATACAAAAAGTTCAAAACTCATCTTAACAGGGAAGCCAAACAACATTTGGTTTTATTACTTTACTGAAAAAATAACTGATTTAATTTAATATTATCTATTAATATATCTCCCTTAAAAGTTCTGAACGTGTCCAACAGGGGGAGCTTGCTAATTCCAGCCCTTTGGCTTAAATGCTGAAGGGCTTTTATTTTTATGAATTATTTTCACATAAAAAGAAGGAATTTTAAATATATTTGTAGTATAAAGAATATGTATTTATCATACAATGGGTCATTTGTAAACGAAGTACTTCTTAAAATATATCGGTTTGTAAGCATAAACGAAATAGATCGATTCTTTAAAGCTAGGCGCCATTTTAATTTTATGAGGTAAATCTTTGGATTACACACAATATTATGATTTAGAAAATTATCTATTTACTATTGTTAAAGAAACTTATTATGAAAAAAAATACTTAACTGCGTTTGATTTTTTCTGCATAATTATTTGGAAAGCAAATCGTGCAAAATCTAAAATAGCAAAACGTTTAATTGGAAAAGGTTATAAAACTTTAGATGAAGCTGTTTATGATTTAACCTCAAATTTATACAAATATGATTCCGCTGAAAACAAGCTAAAATACTTAATTACTGAATGGGGATTTCGTTTACCAATGGCATCGGCAATTTTAACTGTATTATATCCTGAAGAATTCACAGTGTATGATAGACGTGTATGTAATATAATAAATGATTTTTTTAATTTAGATAATATTACTAATTTTCCTAAACTTTGGGCTTGTTATTTATTATATAAAAGAAAAATGATAGATTCCTCACCAAAAGAGCTATCATTAAGAGATAAAGATAGATATCTTTGGGGGAAATCATTTTGCGATCAATTAAATAAAAATATAGTAGATATTTTTTTGAAAGACAATCAAAACGAAGACTAATAGCACCTAAAAGCGCCAGTGCGTTTGCGCTGCCAGGTTTCGCTACATTTTTGCCTTGCGTTGATATGGTAAAAATGTCATTTACGCGCGAAACGCTATATGAGACATGCTTTTCTTTTTACGGCTAACGCCTTTCACTTTTATATTATAAACAAATTTTATTTAAATTTTTTTATAGGGGGGTATGTGGTATTTTATCCACAATGCTTCATTAAAAATATTTTGGAGTAACGGATAATTTATAACTTATGATTAAACCGAAAACTACAAGAACATACGGACCAATTCATTTTGAAGATCTGGATCCTCATCGTTTTGAAGATCTTATTCGTGAATTGATTTATGACTACAAAGATTGGCAAAGTATCGAAGCAACCGGCAGAAGCGGGAGTGATGATGGTTTTGATATTCGTGCATACGAAAGGGTAGCAGTTGTTACACCTTTAGAAAATGAAAACAATGAAGAAGTTGAAGAGGTTCATCCGATGGAAGGAAATTTATGGATGATTCAAGGAAAAAGAGAAAAAGAAATTGGACCCAAGAAAATAAAAAATATCCTTTCGTATATTGATCCTAAAAATCCGCCGTACGGATATATTTTAGCTGCATCGACAAATATTTCTAAAAAATCCTATGATGTATTTCGTGAAGAACTGCGAAAAAAAGAAGTAATGGAGTTTTATCTATGGGGAAAAGCAGATCTCGAAGACATGCTTCATCTACCAAAGAATGATCGAATATTATTCACTTTTTTTGGTATTTCTCTAGTAACCAAAAGAAGGACAAGAACAACAGAAATAAGATCAGCAATAAGTGTAAAAAACAAACTATTCAGAACGGTAGGAGTAGGTTATCAATTTTCTCAATCATCAATTCTAGTAAGAGATTTAAAAGACACAAATTATCCATATAAGAGTGAATATAGCGATTTTAAAACAAACCCACGATGGAAAGAATACGTCGCTTTTGGCCATCACCCACTTGGCTTACGGTGTCATAGTTATGAATATTTTGCATATATAGACACAGAGAAAAAAGAGTGGGATTTAACTAGGGAAGTAAATTTAGTTCACTACCAGCGAGAGAATAAAGATGAACCTCAAAAAGTTTTTGAAAAAAAGAATCTCGTTAAGGATGTTTGGGATTTTTTTCCAAGAAAAAATCAAGGGTATTTTGTTATTGATTGCCTAATTAAATATGCTGACATTGCAATAATAGATGATAAAGGTGATGTCTATTATAATTTTCCTCATATTTACGTCGATTATGTTGGCAATATGGGACCTTTTGCTGAATTTTTAAATATCTTAAAGATTAATAACAAAGAAATAGATTTTACAAAAGACTATAAACGAATCAATCTGTTTCCTAAAAAATTTAAGAAAGAAAAATTTGGAAAAATCTATAAGGATAAAAAGATTCATTTGAATACTGAAAGCCAAAAGGAGTTTCAAGAGTATCGATTAGATACGATTTATGAAACTGAAGAAAAATATGATTTTCTAAATGCAAGAGATGTGATCCAAATAGGAAATCACGAAACCGAAACGGAAGAGGAATTTATTCAAATTACCTACAAATTTAAAGCAAATGCTAAAGCTTATATAGAACAATCCCTAGACCCTTTTAGAACAAAAAGGAATATCGAATTACAACTAGGTCGAACACCTACCGATAATGAAGAAATAAATATTTACGAGTTTAAGAGAATTATTAAACGGGAGTTAGAAAAAAAATAAGAAGTCTTGACTTCTAGGCATTTACCACCTTTCCTTTAAATAATAATATAATACATGGTTAGAATAAGAGTAGGGAATATAATTATTGATAAATAAGGGATAATAAGCAATTAAATTGGATTTATAACACTAACAGGAAGATTAATTAACTCTTTTAGTTTATAGGTATTTTGTAATTCTTCTATAATTTCACCCCAACAAAAAGTTCCAAACCTTTCCAATAGGGGGAGCCAAGAAAATTACCAGCCCTTTAGCTTGAATGCTGAAGGGCTTTTTTATTTTTATAAATTATTTTCACAGAAAAAGAAGGATTTTTAATCTAAAAAGTAGAATAATTATAAAAATAGTGGATGTATCTTTATAAATATTATCTGTTAAAGTTTATGGTGGAATAGTATAGTCTAAAGAAAGGAGGAGTGAATGTATGTTAAATTGGGCAGTAATATTTTTTGTTATTGCAATTGTTGCAGCGTTGTTTGGATTTACAGGAATTGCGGGTTCGGCCATGCAGATCGCTAAAATCTTGTTCTTTGTTTTCATAGTTTTAGCGGTTGTTATCTTTATTTTTGGAAGAACGCGATCCTTATAATTCTCCAATTGATAAACGCAAAACGAGAAACCAGATTTGTAAACTTTTTTAGTTTCTTCACTCATACAAAAAGCAAGAACATGGCTTTGTTTGAAAAGCCTTGATATTTAAGCTCTTTGATATTTTACTAAAAATATTTTTATTTTTGTAAATTATTTTAACTAAAAAAAGGGATTCTTGAAATAAATATAGTAATAGTATATAGTAAATAAAGATAATTTAAAATAAATATTTATGCAATGAGAGGATGATAAAATTACAGACAGAAAATAAATAAATAAATAGGAGGTAATAAAAATGAAAACAAGTCATTTTTATAGAAAATCAATCAAAAGATTATTGTTTATTCTTTCCATTTTTTTGCTTGTGTGTTTCGCCTTCGGTATTTCCGTTTACGCTCAAAGTGCCGGACAAACAGAGTTCAAAAAAAACATTCAACTTATTAACCCTCATCCCGCATTTTCATTAAGGCTGCGATTAGAGAAAGGAGATAGCGCAAGTTATGTCCCGGGAGAAAGAATCGCTTTATCTTTTGAATCAAACAAAGATGCCTATGTCACGATCTATCAGTATGATTCGGAAGGAAGAGTAAGAATTATCTTTCCCAATCAATCGAATATCCATGACTTTGTTCGAGGGGAACATTTGTACCAAGTTGAGGGCATGATCCCATTGGACAGTGGATTCGGACCAGGCTACATTCAGGGATTTGCCACAACCAGGCCTTTGCTGATGAGGGATAAATATCCAGATATTATGGCTAAAGACTTTCCCGTTATCAGTTTTAAATTCGGGGACTTCACCATCAATTTACACCACTTATTTAGTCAACAACCCCCCGAAAACTGGGTTTCCAGTGATATCCTAGAATATCAAGTCGTACGCCCACACTATGTTTCTGAGAGAGTGGGTAGAGTCATGGCAATTTCTCTTCCTCGAGGAGCCGAAGTTTACCTGGATAATGAGTATCAGGGAATATCTCCCAAGCGGATTGAAGATATTCAAACCGGCCAACACCTGCTTGAATTTGTCATGCCCGGTTATGAAATATGGAGTAAAACCATTACCATCTCCAGTAATCGCACCACCCAGATGGAAGCCAATCTTGTCCCGGCGGAATCTTACGGGGAAATCTCCTTGACCTGTGACCAGTCTAATGCCCTTGTCTTTGTTGATGGGATAGAATACGGTAAAACCGTACCAAAAGGCACCTTTATTATCAGTGACATTAAAGCGGGATATCATGAATTGACTGTTATGAAACCCGGGAGTCAAGAGTACCGAACCTGGACTCAAACAGTAAAAGTATTGGGTGGCGAAACCTTGCCTATTTATGTTTCTCTTTCTAAATCAAACTTTTAATAATAAAAATAAAAAAATTAGAGCTCTATTAATTATACAATAGAGCCCTAAAACCTTGGTCCACTTCAGGTAACTGCTGAGAAGACAAGTACTTTTCCGTTGCCACCGATCGTAGGAGGTATTGCGCTCGTAAGCGGTATAGTGTTGCTGTTTATGGGAAGCGAAAAGGCCTGATTGCAGGCAAAGCGTTTCAATTTTAATTGGTAAAAAGGAAAATAGAATTAGAAATACATAGAAAGAAAATGATAAAGAGGAATGAACGATGAAAAGAAAACATTTAAAAATATTTTTAATTTTAACGCTGATTGTTTGGGGTTTATTGTTATTATTGAGTTTTAGTTATGCATCTGATCAGGAGAGAACCGCTTCTCAGGAAGCTTCTTATTACACGGAAATGGCTGTGAATAAAATGGAGGCGGCGATTAAAGCATATGAGGGATCTAATTCTCCCAATAAAGAGCTGTGGGTTGAAGCAATTGAATATGGAGAAAAAGCTATTCAAGCAGACCCTAATTATATAGAGGGTCATTATCAACTGGCTCAAATTTATCAATATACTAACTGGTATTATCGAGAAGCTAGAGAGTGGGGGAAATATATAGAGCTTACTCAGAAACAAATAGTCATTTCTCCGGAAGTTGAAAAGAAATTAGCTTTTGCATATTATCGACTAGGGTATGCTGCTTATCAAAGAAAAGACCTTGATACTTGTATTCAATACTTAAAAGAAGCCGTAAGGGTTGACCTAAAAATGATTGAAGCTCATTACTGGTTAGGTAAGGTGTTTTATGAAATAGGCAGCTTAAATGATTCTTATTCTTCCTGGGAACAAGTATTAATGCTTGACCCTGAATATCCGAAGGCAGAATATTTTTTGAATAAAGTAAAAAATTCTATAACCTATGGCAAAGAAGCATATGAGTACTATGAAGCAGGATATAATTTTTATGAACAAAAATTATTTGAAAGAGCTTTATTCCAATATCATCAGGCAATTAAATACAATAATAGTTTTTCTTCAGCCTATTATTGGTTGGGAAGAATTTATTATGAATTAGGCAATTATCAGGAAGCGGCAAATAATTGGAAACAAGTACTGCTTTTGGAACCGGAAAATGAAAAAGCAGAATATTGGCTAAACCAAGCGGAAAAACAATTGAAATAGTATATAGATAGTATATAGAATACGGTATATCGTATATAGTGAAAAGAGAGAGAGAATAACTATCAATGTATTGTATAAACCAATAGATGGGTAATAAATGAGGACAAGATGATAAATAAGTTTCTCCTGTCCCATGGATTGTACCCTTAAATTATCTTTGTTCATGTGAGCTATTCTCCTTCCTATTTTTGAATATTGTGGTTATTAATATTCTATAGGAAAGACAACATGCATGACCGGTTTTTTTAATCTAGGTATAAACACTACTCGAAATTAGTACAAATAAAAAATAATAACTAAATAATGCAATAAGTTTGCAGAAAACTCGCTCTATTGGACCGTACACCCTTAATTGTCCTCTGCCCCGTAGTTCGGGAAATTGCTCGCCCCCCTATCCTTAGAGATGGAGAGTTTTCTCTATATTGAGTTAAAAACAGTTTCAGCTGTAAAAAGAAGTTTCTAATTTTTCTTTAATCTATTCATAGTATTTATCCCAAGTTTTCTGAAAGGTACAAAATCTAAAATGAAAGGAGGTGTTAAAAATGAAAAAGGGGATACTTATGCTCATCTTGGTTATGGTTTTTACCCTATTTATCACCAGCTTTGCCCATGCACAATTAACTAATGAGGAAAACAAAATAGATATATGTATTGCTGTATTGGAGGAAATGGCTTCACGTAAAGATCAGGCTGGTGCATTTAGCCAGCTCTTAGGAAGGGCAGAAGGAATCGTCATCTACCCCAGATTAGTAAACGTGGGATTTGGTTGGGGTGTCATGTTTGGGGATGGAATAGTTCTTCGAAAGGATAGACTCACCCAGGAGTGGTATGGCCCGGCATTTATAGAGCTTAAAACAGCTTCGGTTGGTCTGCAGGCTGGTATTCAGGAAGTGTCCTTGGTATTAGTGGTTATGGATGATAAAGGTCTGGCTGTCTTTAAGAGTACTGATTTTGAAATCGGAGCTGATATCAGCATTGCCCCGGGACCATTAGGTGATTCCTTACAAGCTACTATTGATTTCAACGATTCCATCTATGCTTACTCTTATAGCAAGGGTATCTATGCCGGTTTTACCCTTACAGGTTCAATGATTCATGCCGATGTAAGAGCAAACAAGAAATTTTATGAAGAAAGCATTACCTGTGAAGACATTTTGAATAATAAAAAAGTGAACAACGAAATTGCTTTAAAACTAGTGCAGTTGATCGGTCAAATTAGTCAATAAGTGACAAACAAGCATTGATTTTGATTTTGTGGTCAGCCTGTTAATATTTGACACAATTTTATTTAAAGTTTGAACTAATGTGACAAGAAGAAGGTTATATTGGCTCAATGTTGGAGACCCTTGTAGTCAGCAAGAGATCATTAATCAAATTGATAAAAGAAAGGAGAAGCTAAATGAAAACAAACACACTGATAGCCATCATCCTCATTATTGTGGGGATCGTGGCCTTTGCCTATCAAGGCATAACCTACACGTCCAGAGAGAAAGTCGTCAATCTTGGTCCAGTTCAGGTAACTGCTGAGAAGACAAGAACGTTTCCGTTGCCACCGATCGTGGGTGGTATTGCGCTCGTAGGCGGTATAGTGTTGCTGTTAATGGGAGGCAAAAAGGCCTGATTACAGGCAAAGTGTTTCAATTTTAAAGGAATCAAGTTTTAATAAACTTAAAATCTGGTGAACGCGCACTCTGGAGATACCGAGTTTACGGGCAAGGCCTGACTGATTTTTTACTTGGCCGTTATCAATCATCCGTTTATATTCTCTTGCTAAATAAATAGGGTTTCGGTATACATGTTTGATTTAATTGGTTTTTTTGACTTGGTATGGAAAATAAAATGTAGAAGTAAAAGTCCTATCTATGGAACAGTCTGGGGAGCCAAGAAAATTACTAGCCCTTTAGCTTGAATACTGAAGGGCTTTTTTGTTGGGAAAAGAAGGATATTTAAAATTTATGTAGTATTATAAAAACAGAAAGGAATAATTTATATTTTTTTGACCTTTTATGTGAATTATTTTAATTCACTCAAAAATACTCTAATCTTGAAAGGATAGTCAATGAAAAATAAAAAGGGTTTTGCTCTAATCGGATTATTGTTAGTAATATCTATTATCGGATTGTTGTCCCTGATTGGCTTAAGAGTTTATAATGGCGATCAACAAGTAAAGGGGGAAAATGTCATAGTTCAAGAAAAGGCAAAAAATACCGTAGTTCGATCTAATGTTAGAGCTGTCCAAACTTTAATACAGACAGAACTTAATGAGAGAGACATTAGTCGTGATGATGCTGTAAGCATAGCGCAAAATGCAGGTTTATATAATCCCTTTAATGAGGTTGCTATGAACACGCCAGAATGGTTTCCGGAAAGCGCTAGCACCCCTGGTGAAATTCAGATTACCTTATTTACAGGAATTTTTTATATTCAAGGCTATGGAGCTGATGGTTTACTTCCTGAGATACTCACAGTTAAAAAGAAGGGTTTAGGGTAAAAAATTAATTTAGGTAGAGTAGCGAAAGAGAATGATATATAAAAAAAAGATGCTTCAATTTGGAGCGGGGAATATTGGAAGATCCTTTATTGGACAGCTATTTTCCCGTTCTGGATATGAAGTTGTTTTTATTGATATCAATAAAGAATTGGTAAAGGAACTCAACAAAAAAAGAGCATATAAGTTAGTAATAAAGAGAAATGAGCTTCCCGATGAAATTATTTTGATAGAAAATATAAGGGCTATAAATGGTTATGATAAAGAGGCAGTTATTCGGGAAATAGTAGATACGGATATCCTGGCTACTGCAGTAGGAAAATATGCCTTGCCTCAAATTGTTCCGGTAATTGCTCAAGGACTTCAATTGAGAGATGAAAAAAGAGGGAAAAATCCTTTAGATATTATTATTGCCGAGAATTTCAGGAATGTAGCGGATTATTTAAGAAAGGAATTAAAAAGCTTACTTCCCTTAGAATATCCTTTCGATGAACTGGTTGGATTAATTGAATCAAGCATAGGGAAAATGGTTCCTCTGATGAAAGAGGAAGATAAAAAAAAGGACTTATTATGGATATTTGCCGAGCCTTATAATACTCTTATTGTGGATAAAAAAGGTTTTAAAACCCCACTTCCTCATCTTAGAGATCTTTGGGCGGTTGAAAATATCAAGGCCTATGTAGATAGAAAACTCTTTATCCACAATTTAGGTCATTCTGCAGCAGCTTATTTAGGATATCAATATGATTCAAAAATGACTTTTATATATGAAGCATTAGAGGTGCCAGAAATTTATAAAATTGTTCGAGAAGGTATGAAGCAATCAGCAGTAGCTTTGAATGAGGCATACCCTAAGGATCTTGCTCTACCAGATTTACAAAACCATATTGATGATCTACTTTTTAGATTTCAAAATAAATCATTAAGAGATACTATTTTCCGGGCAGGTAGAGATTTGTATCGTAAGTTAGACAAAAATGAAAGATTAGTAGGATCAATGCTTTTGGCTCAAAGACAAAATGCTCCTTACCATAAGATCAAAAGAGCATTTTATGCTGCTTTAAATTTTAAAGCGAAAGACCAGAAAGGGGAAATGTATCCCCTCGATAAAATATTTTTCCAGCGAGAATATCCAAGAGGATTAAAACATATATTAAAAAGTGTGTGTCATCTATCCAGCCATCAGGATGAGGAAGCAAAAGTTAGGGAAGAAATTGAAAAAGGGAATCTAATTTAATAAAAGTATTTTTTATTTTTAAAATAGGAGATTTTATGGATATAGTCGTTGCTGGTCATATCTGTTTAGATATTATTCCAGATTGGAGGATAGGGAGTATTAAGACCATTATTCCCGGACATATTCTGGAAATGTCAGGATTAAAATTATCAGCAGGCGGGGCTGTAGCTAATACAGGAATAGCTCTTAAAAAGTTAGGCATTAACACTGCTTTATTAGGAAAAGTTGGAGCAGATGCCTTTGGAAAGGTTATTTTAGAAATTTTAAAGAAAGAAGATAAAACTTTAGCAGAAAATATGATTATTAGCGGAAACGAGGTTTCTTCTTATACTATTGTTTTAAACCCGCCAGATACTGATCGGATCTTTTTACATTACCCTGGACCCAATCATTCCTTTACTGCTAATGATATTCCTTATGAAAAAATAAAAAGTAGCCGCATATTTCATTTTGGATATCCTCCCTTAATGCAAAAATTTTATGTGAACGATGGAAAAGAATTGGTAAAAATGTTTCAAAGGATTAGAGAGATGAAAATAATAACCAGTCTGGATATGGCTATGCCAGACCCTGAATCTCCTGCTGGTAGAGTGGATTGGTTTAAATTCTTTAAAAATGTTTTACCTATGGTGGATATTTTTATGCCCAGCATTGATGAACTGTTATATATGCTAAGACCAGAGAAGTTTTATAAAATTTCAGAAAAGAAAGAAAGATTTGATATGGTATTATTAAATCAATTAGCTGGGCAATTGATTGATTATGGGACGAAGGTAGTGGCAATAAAGTTAGGTGACCAGGGTTTGTATTTGAGAACTCACCAGATAGAAAAAAGCAATTTACCCTATATAATTAACCACCAAGAT
>JBGPSO010000011.1:0-16456 GCA_041490145.1 Atribacterota bacterium | reverse complement strand
TTCATTTTCTTTTATTGAATTAGTACTGATTACTGGAGGAATAATTTTGGTTTCTTTAGGTATCTTCTTTGTTTCTTTAATTCCGACGATATTTTTTAACAATACCATAACTAAAGCTAATCCTCCTAGAATTAAAAATACCAAAGTCATATCTATAACTGATAGTTGTATAGCTCCACCAATCCCTTCGAACATCTTTTCTTTCCTCCTTCTTATTAGTCGTTAGTTGGTTAGTTAGTTACTTAGTTAGTTGGTTAAATTAATATCTATCGAAAAATATCTAATAAATAATTTATTACTGGTAAACTGTCAAACCAGCTAACTAACTAACCAGGTAACTAAGTAACTATATATTATTTACACTGGAAAATTACCGTGTTTCTTTGCTGGTCTACTTTCCCTTTTGGTAGATAACATTTCTAAAGTTGTAATCAAACGTGGTCTGGTTTCCCGAGGGTCAATGACCATATCTACATAACCCCGTTTTGCTGCTTCATAGGGATTGGAAAATTTTTGCTTAAATTCTTCAATTTTTTCTTGACGAACTTTTTCAGGATTTTCCGCTTTCATTATTTCCTTTCTAAATATAATATTAACTGCCCCCTGGGATCCCATTACCGCAATCTCGGCAGTAGGCCAGGCGATTACCTGATCTGCTCCTAAATCTCTACTACACATTGCCAGATAAGCCCCTCCGTAAGATTTACGAACAATCAAAGTAATTTTGGGAACAGTAGCCTCAGAATAAGCGTATAATAATTTCGCTCCATGTCGAATAATTCCTCCATATTCCTGAGCAGTCCCTGGTAGAAATCCTGGAACATCAACAAAAGTTAAAATAGGAATATTAAAAGCATCACAAAATCTGATAAAACGAGAGGCTTTATCGGAGGCATTAATATCTAAACAACCAGCTAATATTTTTGGTTGATTAGCAATAATACCTATAGAATAACCATTTAATCTGGCAAATCCAGTAATGATATTTGTTGCGAAATAAAATTGGGATTCAAAAAAGTCCCCTTCATCTACAATATATCTTATTACATCTTTCATTTCATAAGGTTTATTAGGATCTACAGGCACAATATTTAATAAAGCCTCTTCCATTCGATTAGGATCATCCTTATTTTCTACTATCGGAGGATTTTCTATATTATTAGAAGGGATAAAACTGATCAATTTTCTTACCATTTGATAAACTTCTTCTTCATTTTCAGCAGCAAAGTGAGCTACTCCACTCTTTATATTATGAGTCATTGCTCCCCCTAACTGCTCTGAGCTTACTACCTCACCGGTAACTGCCTTTATAACTTCTGGTCCAGTAATATGCATTATCCCTATATTCTTTACCATAAATACAAAATCCATTATAGCAGGAGAATAAACTGCTCCTCCGGCAGCCGGCCCAACAATTATGGATATTTGGGGAATTACTCCTGAGGCAATAGTATTTCGATAAAATATTTGCCCATAGCCACTTAAAGAATCCACTCCCTCTTGAATACGAGCACCACCAGAATCATTAACACCGATACAAGGTGCCCCCATCTTCATAGCCATATCCATTATTTTGCATATCTTTTTAGCATGCATTTCTCCTAAGGAACCACCAATAACCGTGAAATCTTGAGCAAAGACATAGACCAACCTTCCATCAATAGTCCCATAACCAGTTACTACCCCTTCTCCAGGAGCTTCTAGTTTATCCATATCAAAATTAATGCATCTATGCTCAACTAAAAGGTCCTGCTCTACAAAACTATCTTTATCTAAAAGGAAGCTAATCCTTTCTCGAGCAGTAAGTTTACCTTTCTCATGCTGAGCTTTTATTCTTTTCTCTCCACCGCCTGCCTTTACCTTTTCTTCTTTTTCTCTTAAAGTTTTCATTAAATCATTAATTGAAACTTCCATTAAATTATCTTACCACCTTTCTCCAGTATTTTTATAATTCTTAATTAATTCCCTGTTTTTTATGCTATATTTGGCTATAAACTTTATACTATGATCTTTGAGCTTTTTTGTAAAGCTAAAAACTTAAAACGAAAAGCGAAAAACCATAATTCAAAATTCAAAACTTTTTCTTTAATTTTAAGTTTTAAGTTTTGGTTTTACGCTGTACACTTTTCGCTTTAAACTTTTTTACTATCCGCTATACGCTATACGCTCCACGCTAATCTTCACGAGATACGAATTAGGCTATTGACTTCTATTTTCTCTACTCATTTCTTTCGCTTAATTCAATAAGAATTCCATTAGTACTCTTAGGGTGTAAAAATGCTATCTTAGTTCCGCCTGCACCATATCTTGGCTTTTCATCGATCAATCTAACTCCATCTTCTTTCAGTTTTTCTAATATCTTTTCAAGATTATCCACTCTAAAAGCGATATGTTGAATTCCTTCCCCCTTTTTTTCGATAAATCTCGCCACAGGACCATCAGGTGAAGTAGATTCTAATAATTCTAACTCACTATCTCCCAAGGGTAAAAAGGCAACTTTAACCTTTTGTTCTTCTATAATTTCTTCTCCGGCAACTTTTAGACCAAGTATATTGCTAAAAAGCTCACTGGTCTTTTCAATACTTTTGACAGCAATTCCGATATGATCTATCTTTTTAATCATTTATTCATACCTCCTTGAGTATAAGAATGTATTAATATATTTGATAGTTTCTTTACTGCCGTATATGGATCTTCTTCACGTTTTACTATCCTAACTGCTATCTTATTTAAAAATCCATTATTAATCGAAAAAGAAAGTATTTCCTTCCATTTTTCCTGGATAAGGTCAAATATCTCTTTCTTAGCACTCTCCTGACGTCTTTGTTCTAACTCTCCACTTTCATTTAGATATTTTATATGATTATTAATTTCCTGCAAAAGTTCTTGTATTCCGATATTATCTATAGCTATAGTCTTTAAAACAGGTGGACGCCATCTGCTTTTTGGGTTGAAATCCAACATCATTTCTATTTCGGTCACCAAACGTTCACAACCTTCTTTATCAGCTTTATTAACTACCAAGATATCTCCAATTTCCATTATCCCGGCTTTTATTATTTGAATGTCATCTCCCATCCCTGGCATGGTAATTAGTACTACCATATCAGCTACTTTAACTATCTCAACTTCTGCTTGACCTACTCCCACTGTTTCAATGAATATTATATCCTTACCTAAAGCATCTAAAATCCTAACCGTTGATTGGGTTGCTTGGGATAGTCCACCTAAATATCCCCGCGTACCCATACTTCTTATAAAAACACCCTGGTCAGTACTTAAATCTTGCATTCTAATTCTATCTCCTAATAATGCTCCCCCCGTAAATGGACTGGTAGGGTCTATAGCTACAATTCCTACAGTTTTACCTTGTTTACGTAAACTTTTAGTCAGTTTATCAGTTATGGTGCTTTTTCCTACACCAGGAGGGCCGGTTATACCAATTACTAAAGCATTGCCGGTATAACTATACAGCTCTTTTAAAATATTTTGAGCCCGGCTAAAATCATTTTCTGCTAAAGTTATCAGTTTGGCAGCAACTTTGCGATCACCATTAATTATTTTTTCTATAATTTCCATAAAACACACCTTTTTTATTATAGCGTATAGCAGGTAGCGTTTAGCGTATAGTATAATACCATTAAAATTAAAAACTTAAAGCGAAAAGCGAAAAACCATAATTCAAAATTCAAAACCTTTTATCGCATATCGTATCGCGTATAGCGAATATTTACACATAACGCAAGCGTGTAAAGTAGGTTATGGATTTATCTGCCACGAGTTACTTTGATACTTTTTTTACGGGTTCGATGAATCGAACCCTACGCTATACGCTAAACGCTGTACGCTCTACGCTATTAATCATTTTACTTTTTCCTTAATAAATTTAATTATATCCTTAGTATCAGTCCCGGAAGTAAATACTTCTGCTATACCGATTTTTTTAAGTTCATAAATATCTTCTTCAGGAATTACTCCTCCTCCAATTACGACTATATCTTCCACCTTATTTTCTTTTAAAAGTTCCATTAATCTTGGAAAAAGATGGGTATGGGCTCCTGACAAAATACTTAATCCTATAACATTTACATCTTCCTGGATAGCAGTTTCAACGATTTGTTCAGGAGTTTGTCTTAATCCGGTATAAATTACTTCCATTCCAGCATCCCTTAGGGCTCTTGCTACAATTTTTGCTCCTCGATCATGGCCATCTAGACCAGGTTTAGCTACTAGTACTCTAATCTTTTTTTTATCCATATTTTAAAACCTCCACCTTTTAAAGCTTTATTGACTCTTTATATTCACCAAATATTCCTCTAAGTACAGTGCAAATTTCCCCTAGCGTAGCATATGATCTAACACAATCAAGAATAAAAGGCATTAAATTAGCTTCTGTTTGAGCAGCTTTTTCTAATGCATTTAAAGTTGCTTTTACTTTATGGTTATCTCTGGTTTCTTTTAGTTTTTTAATCTTCATTAATTGATGATGTTCAACTTCTGGATCGACTTTTAGTAGACCTTTAGGTGGTTTTTCTTTAATTCTAAATTTATTTACTCCTATTACTATTCGTTTGCCCTCTTCAATCTCTTTCTGATATTGATAGGCACTATTCTGAATCTCTTGTTGCATAAATCCCTGTTCAATGGCTCGGGGAGCACCACCTAATTTATCGATTTTTTCAATATATTCTAATGCTTGCTTTTCAATATCATCAGTTAAAAACTCTACATAATAAGACCCAGCTAAAGGATCAACTGTTTCAGTTACGCCAGTTTCATATGCTAAAACTTGCTGAGTTCTAAGAGCAATTCTTACCGAATCTTCAGTAGGTAAAGCCAGAGCCTCATCTCGAGAATTAGTATGAAGAGATTGGGTTCCCCCCAATACTGCTGCAAGAGCTTGCATGGCAACTCGGATAATATTATTGTTTGATTGTTGAGCAGTTAAAGTACACCCAGCGGTCTGAGTATGAAACCTTAGCATTAAAGATTTTTCATTTTTAGCTCCAAATCTCTCTTTCATAATCTTTGCCCATAACCTACGAGCTGCTCTAAATTTTGCTACCTCTTCTAATAGATCATTGTGAGCATTAAAGAAGAAGGATAACCTGGGGGCAAAATCATCTACCTTTAATCCAATTTTTATAGCTGCTTCTACATAAGCTATCCCATCAGCTAAAGTAAAGGCTACTTCTTGAACTGCCGTTGCTCCTGCTTCTCGAATATGATATCCACTAATACTAATAGTATTCCATAAAGGCATTTCTCGAAAACAAAATTCAAAAATATTAGTAATTAATCTCATTGAAGGAGCTGGAGGAAAGATATAAGTTCCTCGAGCAATATATTCTTTTAAGATATCATTCTGAATAGTTCCTTTAAGCTTATTTGGAGAAACCCCTTGTTTTTCTGCTACTGCAATATACATAGCTAAAAGTATATTTGCTGGAGCATTTATGGTCATGGACGTACTTACTTCATCTAAAGGAATCCCTTCAAATAATATTTCCATATCTTCTAAGGAATCTATGGCTACTCCTACTTTTCCTACTTCTCCCAGTGCCATAGAATGATCCGAATCATATCCAATTTGAGTGGGTAAATCAAAAGCAACACTTAATCCGGTTTGTCCTTGTTCTAGCAAATATTTATAACGCTTATTTGATTCCTCGGCCGTACCAAAACCTGCATATTGACGCATGGTCCATAGTCGACCTCGGTACATAGTTGATTGAACGCCACGGGTATAAGGATATTGACCAGGAAAATTTAACTGTGTATCATAATCAAATTCTTCCAAATCTTCAGGAGTATAGAGTCGTGCAACTTCTTTCCCTGAACCAGTAACAAATTTATCTTTTCTTTCAGGAAAAAGCTGTAGAGTTTTTTTTAAAGTATTGCTCTCCCATCCTTGTCTTGATTTTTTTATCTTTTTTATCTCCTCTTCATTAAACATTTCACACCTCTTTCACAATGGTATCGCGTATCAAGTATCGAGTATTGCGTTCGGATTTACCTTTCTACGTTTTTCGTTCATTTTTATGGATTCGATAAATCAAATCTCTACCCATTACTCATCACACATTACATATTACTGTATTTCTATACGCTACACGCTATACGCTACACGCTATTTTTAATATTTTAAATTGTAAACAAAAATATTTATCAAATTAACATTTATACCAGTTATATATTCTAATTCCCTTTTAAGGTTTTCTTGAATTTTTAATCCGACTGAAGGGATATTTTCTCCATATCGAAGTACTAAATTAATATTGACCAGAATGCCTTCATTTTGGATATTGATTTGGGATTTCCCCAATTTTACAACTTCTTTAAAATCTTTTAGAGTATAAACAATTATATCTAAAATTGCATTTTCAGATACATATAACTTCCCATAATAACTAAATGGTGGTCTTACTATTACCCTCTCGCCAATTTTTTTATTACTATATCTACGTCTATAAAATATCTCTAATGATTCCAATATATTTACCGGAAATTTTCTCTGCACTTCAATTCCCGGTAAAGGGATAACATGTCTACCCTCTTTTAACCTACTGAGTTTTGCGTCTTCAATTTCTTTTTCTGTGGAAATATCTTCAATTTTTAAAATCCTCTTAAAAGGAGGCAATCCTAAAGTTTTAATAATTTTATCTATCATTCTAACTGAAGTTCCTATAACCAATATCTTAGCTGGTTTAGTTTTTTTTATGGCCTCCATTACTTCTTGAGCATGAGTAGTCTCTTCAAAAATAGCTCTTCTAACAGCCTGAATCCTGTTCTTTTCTTTTTTGGCAGAATATCCAGCTAATATCTTATCTTTCCTAATTAAAAGTCCATCATCGATTATATAGTTTATATTATATTTATGAGCAACCAACAGGGCTTTATAACTTTTCCCTGTCCCACTTCCTCCTATTAAGGCAAATATTTCCACTTTTTTTTACCTCTACCAGCATTTTTTGTATCTCGTATCTCGTGATGCGTATATAGTAATGGATAACCAGTAAATTGGCTAACCAGCTAACCATCTTCACTATATACTATATACTATATACTATTTTTTAGGTTTTACCCAGCCTCTTCCTTCTATTGCTTTAGCCACTCGCAGAATAGAGATAAAATAAGCTGCATCACGAGTATAGCATTTCTTTTCCATGGCTAAATCTGCTACAGCTTTAAAAGCATTAGTCATAATATTATTCAATTTTTCCAAGACCTCATCCTTTGGCCAGTAATAATTCATATTATTCTGGACCTGTTCAAAATAAGAAACAGTTACTCCACCAGCATTACAAAGAAAATCAGGTATGACATAGATATCTTTCTCTTTTAATAATTCATCTGCTTCTAAGGTAGTAGGAGAATTAGCTGCTTCAGCATACAGCTTAACTGAATCAAAATTAATCTCATTTACATTATCCTGAGTGACCGATTGACCTAAGGCTGCTGGAATAATAACAGTTACTTCTTTCTTTAACCAGGCATCACCAGCTTCTTGTTTCCAACCAAAAGATTTAGCCTTTTTGGGATCAATAGTTCCAAATTTATCTAAAGTACCAGGAGCAAATAAATTTTTAGGATCAATCCCTTTTTCGCAACTATAAGTATAGGCTTTTTTATCATTAGAATCCCAACAAGCAACAGCTACTACTTTGCCGCCATATTGGACAAATTTCTCCACAGCATAACAAGCAACATTACCTGCACCTTGAATAGAAGCAGTAGCCTCTTTAAAATCGATACCCAATCTCTTCAGAGCTTCTCTAACACAATAAATCACTCCGTAACCAGTAGCTTCAGTTCTACCTAAAGAACCTCCTACTCCTACAGTCTTACCAGTAACAAATCCAGGTTTCCTGCTTCTAGTAATAGTATCATATTCATCCATCATCCAGAGCATATCCTGGGGATTAGTAGCAACATCTGGGGCAGGGACATCCATTTCTGGACCAACAAAATCATAAACTCTTCTAACCCAACCCCGACAAAGCCTTTCAGTTTCTCTAGCGGACAATTCTCTCGGATCCACGATAATTCCACCTTTAGCTCCTCCTAAAGGGATATCTACTACCGCACATTTCCAGGTCATCATAGTAGCTAAACTTCGTACCATATCAATGGTTTCATCTTTAGCGAAACGAATCCCACCTTTTGCAGGCCCCCGCGCAGTAGAATGTTGAATTCTAAAACCAGTAAAGGTTTTAGTAGTACCATCATCCATATCTACCGGAATAGTAAATTGTAATTGCCTTTCCGGTTCTCTCATAAATGCTCGTAAGGCAGGATCAAGATTAAGTTTCTCTGCATTATGATCAAATTGAGCCTGCACCATTTCGAAAAGATTCATTTCTTCGGACATTTTATTAAAATCCCCCTAAAAATAATTTTATTACGCTTTGCATATTTTATTTTTTTCTCAAACTCTTACCCAAAGATAAAAATTCGTTAATTGCTCTTGCGGCTATTTTGCCATCTCCTACTGCTGAAATTACCGTAGCTGAACCCCGAACTATATCTCCGCCAGCATAAATTCCTTCTTTGGTGGTAGCTTTAGTCTTTTCATCAGTTATGAAATAACCCCATTTATTAGTTTCAACTCCAGTGGCACTTCGAGCTATGATGGGATTGGCAGAAGTACCGATAGCATCAATAACCATATCTACTTCAATAGTAAAATTAGAATTTTCAATAGCTATAGGACTCCTTCGGCCTGATTCATCAGGTTTACCTAATTCCATCTTCAGACATTCCATTCCGCTTACATTGCCTTGCTTATCTCCTAAAATCTTAACCGGAAGAGTGAGAAAATTAAATATTATGCCCTCCTCTTCAGCATGATGTACTTCTTCAGCTCGAGCTGGCACCTCTTTTCTTGACCTTCTATAAACAATATAAGATTCCTCTGCTCCCAACCTTAAAGCAGTACGCGCCGAATCCATAGCTACATTTCCTGCACCGATAGTAGCTGCTCTTTTGCCAATTTTAATAGGTGTATCATATTCGGGAAAGGCATAAGCCTTCATTAAGTTGGAACGGGTAAGAAATTCATTAGCAGAATAAACATCATTAAGATTTTCACCGGGAATATTCATAAATCGAGGCGCACCAGCTCCATTAGCTAGGAATATAGCATCAAAATCTTGAGCTAATTTATCTACACTAATGGTTGCACCAACTATAAGATTAGTTATTACTTTCACTCCTATTTTTTCAATTTCATTTATCTCATATTTTACGATCGATTTAGGTAGTCTGAATTCTGGAATACCATAAATTAGCACTCCTCCTGGTTTATGAAGTGCCTCAAAAAGGGTTACTTTATAACCTAACTTAGCTAAATCAGCCGCACAAGTAAGTCCGGCTGGGCCAGAACCAACTATCGCTACTTTTTGACTCTTTCTCTTTAATTCTGGTAATCTCCCGTGGATGTTATTCTCTCGAGCCCAATCCGCGACAAAGCGCTCTAATCTGCCAATAGCTATAGGTTTTTCCTGTTTTTCCAAGATACAAACTATCTGACATTGCTCTTCCTGAGGACATACCCTCCCGGTTATAGCAGGAAGATTATCGGTCTTTAGTATTTCAAAATAAGCTCCAGCAAAATCTTCTTCAACAATCTTGGTAATAAATTGAGGGATATTAATCTCAGCTGGGCAACCCTGCATACATTTAGAAATTTTACACTGGAGGCATCTTTGGGCTTCATAAATAGCTTGTTCTTTGGTATACCCTAAAGGGACTTCTTTGAAATTATAAATCCTCTCTTTAAGCTCTTGTTCGGGCATAGGCACTTGATTTCTCTTCATTCTTTCTTTAACCGGTATCACCTCCGCCATTATTCTGTCTCCTTTCCATATCTACAGGTATGAGTATGTTTATGGTAAATTCCCCAAGATTTTTGTTCCTGCTCTTTGTAGCGAGTCAATCTATTGGCAAATTCTACCCATTCTACCAATTGTCCATCAAATTCAGGGCCATCGGTACAAACAAATTTGGTCTCCCCACTAATAGTAACTCTACATGAACCACACATTCCGGTACCATCTACCATAACAGAGTTTAAACTAACCATAGTCTCTACCGGATATGGTTTAGTAGTCTCACAGGTTACCTTCATCATTATTGCTGGGCCAATAGTCCATACTTTCTTTATTAATTGATCCTTATCTAAGATCTCTTTTAAGACTTGGGTAACAAAACCTTTTCTCCCATAACTACCATCATCAGTAGTTACTATCAATTTTGAAGAGGCTTTCCTTATCTCTTCTTCCATGATAATGAGATCTTTGGTTCTGGCTCCAATTATAGAGATAACTTCATTACCGGCCTCTTTTAAGGCACGGGTAATGGGATGGATACAGGCGATTCCTGTACCTCCGCCTATAGTTATTACTTTTCCATAAGGGGCAATCTCAGTCTTCTTACCTAATGGTCCAATGAAAGAATATAGTTTATCTCCTTCTTTTAAAGTAGAAAGTTCTTCACTAGTTTTACCTACTATTTGAAAAACAATCCGAATTAATCCTTTCTCTCGATCAAAATCGGCTACCGTTAAGGGAATTCGTTCTCCTTTTTCTTGGATCATCAAGATTATAAATTGACCAGGTTGGACCGATAAAGCTACTTTAGGTGCTTCTATCCACATCGAATAAATAGTATCATGTAATCTTTCCTTTTTAATTATCTTATACATTTTTCCTCCCAAATTTTATTCGTCAACTACTTTACTTTTTTCGATATTTCTGCCGTATCTCTGGCAATCATTAACTCTTCATTAGTGGGAATTACCATTACTTTAACTTTTGAATTATTATTGCTAATAATGGCTTCTTTGCCCCGAACTTTATTTTTCTCCGGGTCAATTTTTACTCCTAAAAATTCTAATCCTTCACAGGATTCTGCTCTAGTTTCCATAGAATTTTCTCCAATCCCTGCAGTAAAAACAATAACATCGACTCCACCCATAGCTGCTGCATAAGCTCCTATATATTTTTTTATACCATAAGTAAAAACAGATATAGCTCTAATGGCTCTTATGTCACCTTGATTCGCTTTTTTTCTTAAATCTCTTTTATCACTAGAAATTCCTTCAGATAAACCAAATAATCCACTCTCTTTATAAATAATTTTATTAATCTCCTCAACACCTAATTTTTCTTTATCCATTAAAAAAGGAATAATTGCGGGGTCAAGGTCTCCACAACGAGTTCCCATTACTATACCTGCAACTGTACCAAATCCTAAACTGGTATCAATGGAAATGCCATTCTTAACTGCGGTAATACTTGAACCATTTCCCAGGTGACAAGTAATTATTTTAAGTTCTTCAAGTGGTCTTTTCAATATCTCTGCTGCTCTTTGAGCTACATATTGGTGAGAAGTTCCATGAAATCCGTATCGTCTTATTTTATATTTTTTATAGAATTTATATGGAATTCCATAGAGATAAGCATTTTCAGGTATAGTCTGATGAAAAGCGGTATCAAAAACTCCCACTTGTGGTATGCCAGGCATTAATTCTTTACATATTTCTATTCCTAAAATATTGAGTGGGTTATGTAAAGGGGCAAGTTGAATACATTCTTTCAAGGCATCCATAACTTCATCAGTAAGCAAGACAGAACCAGAAAATTTTTCTCCTGCGTGAACTACTCTATGACCTACTGCCGCTATTTCTGATATATTCTTAACAACTCCATATTCTGGGTGGAGTAAGGCATCCATCAATAACTTAATCCCCACCTTATGATTAGGAATATCTCGATAGGTTTTAACTGGTTCCTGCCCAGAAGGATAATGATTGATGATTGAATCAGGAATTCCAATCCTCTCCACTAACCCTTTAGCCAATACAGATTCATCAGTCATATCAAATAACTGATATTTTATAGACGAACTACCACTATTTACTACTAAAACTTTCATTTTACTCTCAATCTTCTTTTTAATAAATTATTATTTTTCTTAGTATTTATCTTTGCATTTTTCTGATTTTAGATCTTTAGCAATATCAAATCCTAAGAGTAAGGCCTTTTCATTTACTTCTTTTACTTTGGAAGGAACTCTGGCACAAACAGCCTTTTTAATGGCTTCTGTTGAAACTACTTCGGTTAATCCTACAATTATTCCTAAGGAAATAATATTGGTAACTAATTTAGTTCCTAATTTTTTCTGGGAAGTCTCAGTAATGGGAAATTGGTATACCTTTGCAGAGATAGAAGGAATTTGGGTTACCATTGAAGAATCAGCTAGCAAAATACCATCTTTAGTTAAATTTTTCACGTACTTATCGCAAGCTGCTTGGGTTAGGGCCAAAAGAATATCTGATTTTATAACTTTAGGATAATCTATTGGATTATTACTTATAACTACCTCTGACCTACTAGCTCCTCCTCTGGCTTCTGGCCCATAAGATTGGGTTTGGACTGCTTCTTTTCTGTCATATATACCAGCTGCTTCTGCCAAGATAATACCGGCTAAAATTAATCCCTGGCCACCAGCTCCACTTAAACAGATTTCGGTCCTTTCTTTCATTATTCATTACCCCCCATTTTTTGAGCTTTTTTGATGATCTCATTATATCGTTCATTATAGTCTGGTCTATCTATATCCAAAAATTCACCAATAACAAACTTCTCCTTCCTTTCCTCTACAGAAAGGTTCTCCCAAGCTTTTTTGGAAACAGCTATATTTTTTATCCATTTTAACATCTCTACCGCTGTTCGCATTTTATTCATTTTACCGTAAGATATAGGGCAATCAGAAATTATCTCTACTACTGAAAATCCTTTTTTATCCAAAGCTTTCTTCATTAATAAAATTGATTGTCTGACATGATAAACTGTTCCTCGGGCTACATAAATTGCCCCTGCTGCCATAGCCAGACTGGTTAAATCAAAAGATTGGTCAATGTTTCCATAAGGGGCAGTAGTACCAAACTTACCGGTAGGAGTAAGAGGAGAATATTGTCCTCCAGTCATTCCATAAATCATATTATTAATAATGATGGCAGTCAGGTCAATATTGCGTCGAGCAGCGTGGATAAAATGGTTTCCTCCAATAGCAGAGCAATCACCATCTCCCATAACTACCACTACTTTTAAATCAGGATTAGCCATTTTTATTCCAGTGGCAAAGGGTAAAGCCCTACCGTGAGTGGTATTCATAGTACAAAAATCTACATAGCCAGTAATTCGGCTGGAACAACCTATACCAGAAATCATTACAATTTTATCTCTATCCCACTTTAAATCATCTATAGCCCGTATTATAGCTCCTAATACGATACCATTTCCACATCCAGGACACCATATATGAGGAAACATCTCTTCTCTAATATAATCATCAATTACTGTCTTCATTTGCTTATCTCCTCCTGAATTTTCCCTAATATCTCTATCGGATTAATTAATTCACCATCCACTCGGCTGTAAGATACGACTCGACATCTTCCTTGAGCAGCTCTTTCTACCTCTAACACCATCTGTCCTAGATTCATCTCTGGAACGATAATTAAATCAACCTGTTGAGCCAATCTATTTACTTCTTCAAAGGGGAAGGGCCAAATGGTCAATAATTTTAATAATCCTACTTTTAGTCCTTCTTCTCGAGCTAATTTTACCGTCCTTTCAGCAGCTCTTGCCACCGAGCCATAAGCAATTAAAGCAATCTTAACATCATCTAAAAAATATTTTTCATTAATTATAATATCCTTCACATTCTTCTGAATCTTATTATGTAAACGCCTTATAAAAGCATCTATTTCTTGGGAGTTAGAAGTAGGTAAACCTTTATAATTATGAATTAAGCCAGTTATATGATAACGATACCCTTCACCAAAGTTAGCCATAGGGGGGACTCCGTCTGAATCGGGTTTAAAAGGTAAATATTCTTCGGGTGGAACAGTAGGTTTTTTCCTATCTATTACTTCAATATCTTTTTGGGTCGGTATTTCTACTTTTTCTCGCATGTGGGCAATTACTTCATCAAGAAGTAAAATAACCGGAGTTCTATATTTTTCACTAAAATTAACTGCTTTAATGGTTAAGGTGAGAATTTCATTAACTGTAGAAGGAGCCAGGGCTATAATGGGGTGATCTCCATGGGTACCCCATCTTGCTTGCATCATATCACCCTGAGAAGGCTTAGTAGGTAAGCCGGTACTTGGCCCTCCTCTTTGAACATCTACTACTACACAGGGTATTTCATTTATAGCAGCAAAACCTATATTTTCTTGCTTCAGACAAAACCCCGGTCCGGAAGTAGCAGTTAATGATTTTAATCCAGCTATAGAGGCACCAATTACCGCAGCCATACTGGCTATCTCATCTTCCATCTGAATGAATTTTCCTCCCAGGCGGGGTAACCTCCGAGCCATCCCTTCGGCTATCTCTGAAGAGGGGGTAATAGGATAACCGGCAAAAAATCTAACTCCTGCTAATATTGCTCCCTCAACACAGGCTTCATTCCCTTGTAATAACTTTATGTTTCCTTTTAATTCACTCATCTTTACCTTCCACCTCTTCTACTGTAATCGCAAAATCGGGACACCTTAACTCACAAAGATCACATTTAATACAGGCATCAATATTTATGGGATTTGGTTTCCCCTGGTCATCAGAAACCAAGACATTTTTAGGACAAAATTCAATACAGATACCGCATGCTTTACACCATTCTCTGCCCACTGATATTTTTACTGAATTATTTTGGTAAATTTCTACTGATTTTTTCTGCTTCATCTTTTTTCTATCCTACCTCCTTCACTTTTAAGATCTAAAATTGCTAATTTTAACATATTTATAGAACCTTTATCGGGAACATAAATAAACTCAATAAGGGGAGTTTGGGGGGAAATTAATTTTTCTACTTCCTTTTTTCTTCCGGGAGAGGTGATTATAATATCTAAATCTGCTAAAAATTTCTTTAATTCATCTTTACTATTAGAGGTAGCAAATTTAAAACTTAAACATTTTATACCAGCTTTTCTTATAGATTGAAAAACTCTTTGAGCAAATTTATCGGTAATACATACTAAACCTATTTTTTTATCTTTCGAGGATAAGCGAGCAATATTGACCATAGTTTCCATTTGGGGATCTAAAGCGATAGCCAGAACTCTTTGCTTTTGGTCGGAAAGGTAATTTTTTACTTCCTCAAAATGAAAAAAGGTGGTAACCACTAAATCTATCGATTTTAGTCTTTTTTTAAATTCATCAGGCTTTTGATAAATTTCATCTATTAAAATTGGTATTATAGCAATGCCGGTCCCCAGTTCCAACCCTTTGGAAAAAAAATGTAACTGCTCATAATTACATTCAATAAAGGCAATATTAATATTTTTTAATAATCTTTCTTTTTCTTCGATCCTATTATTTATTATCTTTTTAAACTCATCTAACTCAAAATTTAATTCTAAAGCCTCATTAATAGCAAAATCAATAATCTCTATAAGTTTTATTCGAGTATTATTACCTTTTAGTTTATGCTGGTTAGAAACCCTTGGACCAGGACTAGGAAAAGTTCCTCGCCCTGGGGTGGATAATATCATATCTTCTAAAACTAACTCTTTATAAGCCATACTTACTGTATTTCTACTAACTCCTAATCTTTCTGATAAATCCCTTTCGGTAGGTAATTGTTCACCTTTCTTTAATTTACCCTCTTCTAATATTTTTTTTATCTGTTGTTTTATCTGAAGATATAAAGGAATTCCACTCTTTTTATCAATCTCGATTTTCATTAAAAATTTCCTCTTTAAAACTATTAATCCCTATTTTTATATTGGACTAATGGACTGATGGATTAGTCTTTTTAAATAATACCATATATTTTTAAAAAAGCAATAAATTTTTCCTTATTTTTTTGACTTGAAACAAAAAAATGGGGAGACAATTCTAAACCTATCTCCCCATACAGTAAACTATTTATTAATTTTTATTTTAACTTGATCTTAATCTTCAAAGTATCTCTTTTTATTCTATTTTCCCTTCCACTATTTCTAATACTTTTTCCTTCTGACCTTTTTCTTTTAGTAATAATTCTTTTATAGAAGAGGAAAGCTCGGTCCTTATTTTTTCATTTTTAATCATTCTTAAATTTATCTTTACATTTAATATAGCACTACCCAATGCAGCCTCTGCCATTAAGGCTGCAACTCCGGCATCACTTACCGCATTAATATTTCCTTTTTCAGCAACTTCCTTAGAAAGACTCAGAATATCCAGACATTTATAAGCTGCTCTGAGGGGAACTTTGGCTGCTTCGATTAAGGACTCCTGTATCTTTTCTGACCTGATCTTTTTTTCTGTTTCAGTTTCCTGGGGCATTTTATAAGTAGCCATAAAATTATTAAAAGCTTTAACATCTTCTTCTATCAATTGGCTTAATTCATAACGCAATTTTTCCGAAGAACTTATAATTTTTTTAAAATCTTCTTCCACAT
>JBGPSO010000010.1:0-17262 GCA_041490145.1 Atribacterota bacterium | reverse complement strand
TTTAAAAAGCTGGCAGACAAATCCTGATCTTCCGGCAATTTCTTCCATAGCAGTTACCTTGATTATACCTGCCCCAAAGAAGCTCATCTTTTCTCCTACCTTTAAATCCATCTGACTAAAAAAGAAACCATAAGCAGGATTGATGACTAACATATTTAAGGATATTCCATAAGCTCCCCATAACCCAAAGGCAGTCTCCTGTCCTAATTTATCTTTAGTTAAAGTCCCTTTAGTAGTATAAGAAACTTCATAGATTTCTTCGCCCTCCTGGGATTTCTCTAGGTCTTTTTTAATATCCAGAATATAGGTGATTTCTACTGGTTCCTCATTTTCATTCCATAAGATCTTATATTCAAAACGCTCATCTCCCTTAAATTGATAAGGTTGCCACTTTTCAGCCCATCCTAACTGCCCTACTCCCAATAAAAATAATCCTATTAGTAGAATAATTAAAAATTTCTTAGTCGTACCTTTCATTTTGTTTTTTCTCCTTTTTTATTTTCTTTTTATATATTTTTCCTTAGCTGGCTTTCTAAATCAGTCTATTACCTCTTCAATATCCTAAGTAAAAGAACTTTAATCTGATGCGTGATATATTTTAATATTCGACAAAGCTTTTAAAAATCCTTCTTTTTGAGAAAAAGTTTTCGAAAAAAAGATTAGTAAAGGGTAATTACTAAATATAAATAACCTTCGTCTACACTATTGATCAAAGAGAAGGAAATTTTTTCTTTGTTTTGATAAATTAATTAATTTTTTATTAAAACCTGATTTGGAAAATAAAATAAAATATTTTTGATAAGCACAAAAATATTATTAGCCTTTCTTTCTAATTTATTTAACTCATTTAGACCGACTTTTTTATTCCTCTATAAATAAATGCTTGGGATAACTACGATACTACAATTCTCAGTAGAACCATCACCAGATAGGTTAGCTATTTTACTTATCTTTCTTCTTTTGAACTTGTCCTATGCCCCAAAAAAGTACACCCAGACCCATAAGGAATATACCTATTCCAATAGGTCCAGTCCAAAATAGAAGTATAAACAACTCGCCCATATTGTTCATCTCCTTTATAAGTAACTATATTGCTTGATTATCACTCCTGCCTGAAATCTGCGTCTGAAATATTTACACAAATTTTTTGCTAAATTCATCTAAAATCCTCATAAATTTCATGATGAATCTGCGAATTTACATTCAAATCCTACCATTTTCTTCACCGCTTTTCAAGGAAACTTTTATTTTTTCTCGGTTAAAAACGGTAAAACTCTTAAACTATCCACAGATAGTCTATTTTTAAGCTTCCTTTATCCACAGGTAGAGCCTTATATATCAATAGGTTAATCCTGTTTTCTAAAGGCTCACGCAGATCCTCGGATATTTAAACAAATTTGGATACTCAGATAAGACAAATAATCGATTTCTAGATGGGCCAGTAGTTTCTTTAAGTAAACCTAATTTATGTTCAGAGTTGAGAATTATAGGTGAATAAATTGCTGATTTTTTAAAATTTGCACACTTTATAGAGCGCTATATTTACTTATCAAAAATTTCTAAATAAGTACTTTTTAAAACATTTAGGTTATGTTTCGTTTACAAATCTATTCCTTTAGGGTAATATAATAAAAACTGGGCTATAATGGGGATATCTCCTTGGAACCTTTTGCTAAAGAAGTACAAAAGATGGAGATTGAAGAGATAAAATCGGCTATTGATAAGAGTATAGGATATATTATTAAATAATAAACTACCTTGTCTGTCCTCGATAAAAACTTAAAAAGGAAGAACAATATGTTTTTTATTCTAATGGGCTTGGTTGGAGGATTGGCTCTATTCTTATATGGGATGCAAATGACCAGTGAAGGCTTAAAAAATACCTTTGGTAATAAGTTAAAACAAATCTTAAGCACTCTATCTAAAAATAAATTAATCGCCTTATTTGCCGGTATTATCCTAACCTTTACTATCCAGAGCAGCACCGCTGCCTCTACTCTATTGGTAAGTCTGGTAAATACTGGAATTATGAGCTTAAGTCAGACGCTCAGTATTTTGCTGGGAACCAGTATGGGGACAACCCTCGCTACTCAGATAATCGCCTTTAGGATATCAGACTTTGCCTTCTTAATAATTATGGTCGGATTTGGTTTAATAATTTTAGGGAGAAAGAGAAAACAGAGATTTATAGGCAATATTTTACTGGGGGTAGGTTTTATTTTTCTGGGGATGAAGGTGATGTCAGAATCAGTCTCTCCCCTTAAAGACCAGACCCTTTTTAAAGAAACATTAAGTAATTTAGAAAATATTCCTCTATTGGCTTTGCTCGCCTCTACCTTATTTACTAGTCTAATCCAGAGCAGTACCGCAACTATGGGATTAACCATTTCCCTTGCTATGCAAGGGCTCATCTCTCTTAATCTATCTATTCCTATTATTTTAGGTTCACATTTAGGCTCCTGCTCTACCGTCCTCTTCGCTGGCATCGGAGCTACCAGGAGTGCAAAAAGGGTTATTTGGGCCAATTTATTATTTAAACTAGGAGGAGTTATTATATTTTTCCTGCTCACTACTCCAATAATTTATCTGGTGCAAAAGACTTCTATAAATCTACCTCGACAGATTGCCAATGCCCATGCCTTAATCATTGTGGGCAATGCTCTAATTTTTCTACCCTTTACTGAAGGATTCGCCAAACTTTTAGAAAAAATTATTCCCAAGACAGAGGAAGTAGATTCTTTACAAAAACCAAAATTTTTAGATGCCGGTGCCCTTAAAACTCCTGAAATTGCCTTTTATCTTGCCAGTAAAGAGATATTGCGCATTTCTAACACTGTTGAAGAGATGGTATTAGGCATTATGCAAGTTTTCCTTAATAATGATGAAAAATTACTGGACAAGGTTGGCCAGCAAGATATGATTGTAGATAACCTTTCTCGAGAGATAACCAGATATCTGACTAAAATAAGCTTTGAAACCCTTTCTAAGGAACATTCTCAAGAAGTATTCAGACTATTGTATGTGGTTGATGACCTTGAGCATATAGGGGATTTAATTGATAAAAATATAATTCCTTTAATAGAAAAAAAGATCGATCATAGTTTGATATTTTCTGACCAAGGGATAGAAGAGATAAAAAATATGCACCAAAAAGTATATAACAATCTTCGAAATGTTATCGGTGCTTTTGCTCTCCAAGACCGGAGGATGGCACAAAAAGTAGTTGACCAAAAAGAAGATATTGATGCTTTGGAAATAAACTTACGCAAAACTCATATTAACCGACTAAATATTGGAGTAGAGCTCTCTCAAAAGACCAGTGGTGTTCATCTTGATTTAATTAATGTCCTTAAAAGAATAAATGACCATTCTTTCTCTATTGCTCGGGCAGTTTTGGGGAATTTATAAATTATAGCTAGTGAGGTAAAAAGATGCTTAATATAATTACTATCGGACCACATCCTGATGATGTGGAATTGGGGATGGGAGGTTCTATATTAAAATTTACCAAAGCTGGCCATCAGGTTACTATCGTAGATTTAACTGATGGTGAGCCTACCCCTCGAGGCAATCCCGAGACAAGAAAAAAAGAGAGTGTTAAATCAAGTAGACTATTGGGTATAGAAGAAAGAATCACTCTTGATTTTCCCAATCGATATCTCCGGGATGAAATAGAAACTCGTCAGGAATTGGCTGAAATTATCAGAAGGCTTCATCCTGATATTATCTTTGTTCCTTATTGGATAGATGCTCATCCTGATCATATCGCTGCCTCAAAAATATGTGATGCTGCTCGTTTTTATGGAAAATTTACCAAAACAGAGATGAAGGGAAAACCCTTTTATGTGGGAAAAATATATTATTATGTTGCTTCTCATCTAAGAATATGCTTCAAACCTTCGTTTATTATGGATATAAGCAATGAGATGGAGATGAAGATAGAAGCTATAAGATGCTATGAATCTCAATTTGGACCTTCTCCTGAAGGTCACCAGATATTTGAATGGATTTTAAATACTAACCGTTACTGGGGAAACCTTATTGGCAAAGAGTTTGCTGAACCATTTATCTGTCGGGAGGAGATTGGCATTAAAGATATTGAGGCACTTTTGTAAATGAAAAAATTGGAGCATCGGATACCTACATCTTTAAAAGCATTATATTTACCTCAGTAAATTATTATCTGTCCCGGCTTGCCGGAAACCTCCTCTCATCCCTACTTTCACAAAGAGGCAGCCCAAATAAAATTTGTAAAAAGTAAGGTACTAAAATAATAGAAGTAATAATCTGCCCTATAGCAATGGCCATACCTAATTGTAAAGTATCAGGTTCATCTTTCTTTATTAGGTGCAAAATGGCAACTGGGGTAATCCCTGTTAAAGCAGAAGTTAGACTAAAGTGGGCATATAAGCTCCCATAGGTTGTTAGCTGCCCCAACAGCATGGATATCTCCAGTAAAGTGAAAATTTAAGTCTTTCCTAGGAACGACTTGAGAATATCCTCCACCAGCTGCCCCCCTTTTATCCCGAAGACCGGTCCCATCGAGGGTTCGCGTAGAGTATTTATTACTTTTTTACCTATCTTAGCCAGACCCTGACCCAATCCAATGGAAGTTACCGTCTTACCTTCGCCTAAGGGAGTAGTGGTGATAGCAGTTATTACAATATATTTTGCTTGAGGACGGTCTTTTAGTCTCTTTAGAATATCCGGGGAGATCTTGGCTTTATATTTACTATAGAGGTCTAATTAATCTTCTCCTATTCCAATAGATTCTGCAATCTTAGTAATGGGTTTTAGTTTAGCTTCTTGGGCTATCTGTATATCTGATTTCATTTTGGTGCCTCATCTTTCTTGTTATTTCATCTTCTTTAGATGTTCTATAATTTCTTGTTCTACTTCCTTCTTTACGTGGTAACTATGCTCTTCATCAGGAAATTCCCCTGTTTTCACTTCTGTATCAAATTGGGAAAGGGCCTTAACTATTTCTTGACCTATTTGAGCATACTGTTTAACAAATTTAGGTACAAACCGCTCAAACAGACCTAAAAGATCATGAATTACCAGAACTTGAGCATCACAAGAAGGGCCAGCTCCTATCCCTATCGTAGGAATTTTAAGCCTTTCAGTAATTGCCTGGGCGAGAGGATTAGGAATAGCTTCTAACACTATACAAAAAGCCCCAGCCTCCTCCAAAGCTAAGGCATCCTCAAACACCTTTTCAGCTGCTCCTAAATTTTTCCCTTGAACCCTAAAACCACCTAATTGGGAACTACTCTGAGGGGTTAGCCCAATATGTCCCATTACAGGAATACCAGCTTTAACTATAGTAGCTACCCTATCAGCCATTCTAACTCCCCCTTCTAACTTTATTGCATCTACCTCTGCCTCTTTCATAAATCTACCGGCGTTCTCAATAGCCTTTTCTTTGCTTACTTCATAGGAGAGGAAGGGCATATCTCCTACAATAAAAGTATTCGGTGCTCCTTTGACTACTGCAGTAGCTAAAGTAACCAGAGTATCCATACTAATAGGAACGGTGCTTTGATAACCCAATATTACCATAGCTGCTGAATCTCCTACTAAGATCATCTCAATATCAGTCTTATCCACCTGAGTAGCCATGGCATAATCATAGGCAGTAACCATAGTAAATTTTTTGCCTTCTTGCTTCATTTTAAAAAATCCCGGAATAGTAGTCTTCTTCTTTTGTTCCATTTTAATTTCCTCCTTAAATTTGTTTTTCATAGACTTCTTCTACGGCCTTTATTAGATCAGTTATCACCTGATTAACGGGGGTAGATATATTTAACTTTTCCCCCTCTCGGACAATAGCACCATTCATAAAATCTATTTCCGTCTTCCCATTCTTTAGGACGTCCTGTAACATAGAATTAATATTAGTACTAGTCTTCCCGCAGATTAAATCTACCTCTTTAACCATATCTTGATGGATAAGTTTTATCCCCTTCTTTTCAGCTATCTCCAAGGCCTCTTCAACTAATTCTCTCTGGAGCTTTAGGCTATACTTTCCTTTGATAAGTTCACCATTTTTTACTTTAAGTAATACTCCCAGGGCATTAATGCCTACATTTACTAAAAGCTTGCTCCAGACCAAACCTAAGACATTATCTGAAACCCCTGTCTCAATGCCTGCTTGAGTAAGTACACGAGCAATCTTTTCGGTTCTAGCAGTAATCTTACCATCTAACTCTCCGATGGTCGTGGCACCAATACCGGCATGGCGCACCCTTCCTGGGCCTAATAGAGTAGCCCCATAAGAAGTAACACCTGCTACCACTCTCTTTGGACCAAAGACATTGCTTAATACTTCAAAGTTTCCTAATCCATTTTGTAAAGTTAAAATCGAAGTATTCTCTCCTACTAATACAGAAGCATTTTTAGATACACTCTCAGTATGATAAGATTTTACAAAAATAATGATTATATCAGAAGTACCTTCAATCTTTATTGGTTCAGTTGCTGCCTTTATCTTGATAAATCTATCTCCACTTAAGCCTTCTATCCATAGCCCATCCTTATTAATGGTTTCTACGTGCTCTTTCCAGATATCTAATAAGCAGACCTGGTTTCCCGCTTCAGTCAGTAAGCCGCCGAATAAGGAGCCCATGGCTCCGGCGCCCATTATGGTAATTTTCATAATATAACCACCTACACTTATAATCAATAAATATATAATTCTCAAAAAAAATTAAACAATTACAATATAATTTTCAAACAGTATTTTTTTACTTTTTAACTCCTAACAATTTTAAGGCGGCAAGAGCCATAACCTTCGCTGCATTTTTTATATCTTTAATAGGAACATATTCGTCAGATTTATGTGCCATAACAAGGGAACCTGGTCCATAAACTATACACTGTTGGATATTTCCATTTTTTACAACAAATCTCTGATCGTCACTACCTGGACTTATAGAAAACGATACAGGCTTTCGTAAAAAAAATTCTACTGACTCTTGAAAAGCTTTTACGACTGTCGTATTTCTAGGAACCAAAATAGGTTCTATTTTTTGTATTATATTTATTTTACAATTAAACTCAGGATCACTTTTTTTTAATCCTTCACAAATAGATATAATTGTTTTTTCTGCTTCTAAAACGCTATGCTCAGGTATTAATCTCCAATCAAATTCTGCTTTGCAACTATTAGGAACAACATTAACTTTGGTACCAGCATTAATCATTGTTACTGTTAAAGTACTTTTTCGACATTCAAATGGCATAATAAGATATTTTGATTGTTTTTTAAATTTTGTTTTAGTTTGGTATTTTATCTCATTGATAAGTTTGATCATTTTATCTATAGCATTTACCCCTTCAAAGGGCATACTTCCATGGCTTTGTATCCCTTTTGTCTCTATTTCAAACCAAAAAGTTCCTCTATGACCCAAGCATATCTTATCAACATCTAAACATTCAGTAATAACACAATAATCAGTATTTTTATCACTAATATATCCCTGATTAACTAGATAACCTAGGCCAGCATTACCTCCAGTTTCTTCATCAGGAGTTGCACTTGACAGGATAGTTCCTTCAAGTTGTAACCCTGCTTTTTTTAAAGCATAAATAGCAAAAATTTGCGCAGCTATTCCTGATTTCTGATCCGATGTTCCCCTTCCGTATATATTTCCATTTTTAACTATGCCTTCATAAGGGTCTAATGTCCAATCTGAACCTGCTGGAACTACATCAAAATGTCCAGAAAAATGTAACAAAGGTCTGATTTTTTCTCCTCTATAATGACCAATAACACTTATCCTAGGTAAGTTATCTCCATGAGGTGCTAGTTTTGGAAGCAAACTTTCAGGAACTTCCACATATTCTACTGAGCAACCTATTTCCCTCATCTTTTCACCGATAGCCTTTGCACATTCAGGATAATTTTGTCCAGGAGGATTCTCTGTTGGAATCTTTATAATTTTCTGAGTAAATCTTATTAATTCATCTTCAAGACTTTCAACAGTATTACTTATCAATTCAGCAATATCTCTTTGTTTTATAGTATCTTTTTTATATTTTGTTTTGTTCATAGCAATTTCTTTGCTCACTCGTTTTTGTAATTTTAAATTCTCTGATTAAACTATTAAATGATACTTAAATATGTTCTCAAAATTATTGTCGTCATGTAAATAAATTATATCCTCAATCCTGTTATTGCCACATGCATTGGCAAACTGATTAGTATTATTTCTCTCTTTGTTTTTTCTACGCCTCGTAAAACATAGGTTTAAATAGGGTTAATTTATAAGCTCTTACCTCACTTAGCTAACCGTTGGCGGGCGGGATAATTCTTCTATCAGATTAAGATATTCGAACGGTCCTCGATGCGCAGGAAAGTCTTTTATTGCTAACCAAATATCTCCATCTGGCAAAACTGATACGAGACTCCACAGGTTAGATTCATATGCGGTAATAGAGCCCTTTTTGTTACATTTATAGTAAATAATATCCTCAGTTATCTTGTCAGTAGGAAATAAGGAGTATAACATAGAAATAGTAGGTCTATCATTAGGACTAGGAGATGGCTCGGTCCAATCTCTTTCTTTCCCTGTGTAAGGATCATGACGGTCACTTAGTATCTTGATCCCCTTCTCTACCGTTATTTTACCGTAATTTTCGTTAATTAACTGTTCATATCTCTTGAAGCGACCTGCTGCAGGGATAATGGTATTCTTTCTATCTGTAAGGCTAGCTTGCCATTTTTCAACCGTACTAATGTCAGCTAGACCATATACTGGTGCTTGTCCAATCACCATGTTATGTCCTGTATAACCTTTCCAGCCTGGATAACAGTTGTAATGATTTGTAGCCCAGAGTATATCCTTACCCTGTTCGGGGTAACGCACTGCTACCTCAGTTGCAGAAACCTCTATAACTGCCGCACGATTCACTTTGCTGTCAGCTACATGATAGTTTATGCCAGTACATCTAGGATAAACAGTTAATATGTTTACTGCATCTTCAATTCTATGCACATTAGATAAGATCAATCTTGTAAGAATGCCAATGCCACACCCTTGCAAGGTTTCGTGAGCTGAGGCACTATATTGGGTCATCATGGCCACCCCGTCTTCGTTAATTCCCCCATCAATTGCAAGCATACCAGGATGGGTTATAAAGGTATGGCCATAGCCATGATCCGGGTCAACTATTACGAGAATACGGTTCTCCAAAATCCCTGGAATATTTAAGTTATCCATATTTTTACCAAAAATCATTTTTCCATCGAGTGTTGCCTCCCCCCAGGCTGAAAAACTACTACAACCAGGTGGATAGGGACATCTAATTGGAGGATTATTAGGGTCCGCAGGATTAGGGTGAGCATAAAAACAACGTTGATCATACATGGTATTCCATAATAGAACATCCTCATAAGTTAAGGAAACTCCTGCCTTTGATATTCCATCAGCAATTCCTTGCATTTCCTCTTTAAATTCTGGAGGAATATAAGGCTCCATTGCTTTTTCCCCAACCATCATTTTCTCAATAGCTAATGAAAAATCAATTCCTGTATTCTTTGCAATAACTGCAGCTGCACCCGTTAACCCACCTGTTAAAACCTCTGATATTTCATCTTTTAATAAAACACCATGTTGGTAGCCTAGCTGATATGGTGTTCCCCTAAGGTGTAAAACTTTAATCCCTTGTTTCTCTTCCAAAAAACCCTTCCCATGAGTTTTAATTATTTTTGAGTTATAGCCCATTTTATATCCCTTTCCTTACTTAATGTGCTAAATATAGAAAAAATACTATTTTTAAAAAATTCATTTATTACTGTATAAATTTTTTATCAATAAATATAAGATAAATTGATTAAAAATTATAGTCTTACTTTCTATTGGCTTGTCTCCCATATTGTAATATTCTTGCTAAACTTTATCTCCCAGAAGACAAGCCAATAGAAAAAGTTTACTATCTATCTGTTTACTGTTTATTGGAATTTTTGAAGTTCTATAGACTTATATATAAAGCATTAAGAAATGTTATTCAAAATTTCTTAAATATCCCAGATAAATATTATATTACTTAGTACTAGCCACAAACACCTTCTTTTCATCTTGTATCTTAAATAAATATACTGCTATGCCTGCTGGTTTACCATCTTCCATATCCCAAATCGTTTGTATCCCCTCAAAGCCTTTTACATACCGACAATAATCTCTTATCTTTATTCTCTCTTCTGCTAACTTCTTTGGATCACCAATTACTCCCGTATTCTCAATGGCTTCTTTAATCATATATACACAATCGTAGTAAAGGGTAGATAATGAACTAGGCTCTAATCCATTATGATCAGCCTTATAAGCTTCTCTAAAGGATATCCACCGAGGATTATCACATTCTGGATTTATGTAATTATAAACATAGCAACCGTTTAGATATGCCCCACCTGTGGTATAGAGTGGTGTATCGTCAGCGGCAACAAATACAAGTATTTTTGATTTATCTTTCCAACCATGTTTGTCCAGTTCTATTATTATTTTAGCAGCCTTTTCTGAATTGCAAGTAAGTAGAAAACCATCAGGTTTTTGAGCTAAAGCTCTTACAACTAAGGGACCAAAAGTTACTGCATCGGTAGGCACTTCAACATCCTTCAACATCTTTACCCCTTCTGATTCCAGACCTACTGCCTGGTACTCTGCAATCCCTGGCCAGGAGGCCCATTTTTCCACAAATTGAACTACAGTCTTCATCTCTGGTTCTGTTTTAGCCCAAAGAGCTGCTACAGGAGCAACTTTCTCCACGTTTGGCGGACAATATGATATAGTCCAAGGAAAATACTTTACAGCATACTCATAACTAGTGGAAAAAGTCATGCAAAATAGGCCTTTTTCTACAGCTAAAGGAACAGCCGCCATAATACAGGCCTCAGGTACTGGCCCCAACTCTACCAGGGCAGTATCAAGTATCTTGGCCATTTCCTCTATTGCTTTCTCAGCACTAACTCCTGTATCACAATCTATAATCTTCACTGGTTTCCCAGCAATACCACCAGTAGTATTGATCTCATCTGCAGCTCTATGTGCACTCCAAGCCATATATCCACCAATGCTGGCAATTGGTCCGGTTAAACAGTTCAGAAAAGGTATTTCCCACTCATCTACTACCACCTCTGGTTTGGATGCAGTAAAGCCAGCAAAACTAACAAAAAATACTATTAACATCAATACCAATAAAATACCAATAAACGATTTATCAAGAGCTCTTTTCATATTATTTTACCTCCTTAATTTTTATATTTATTTACCAATTTTGCCAAAAAACATTTCTCTAATCTAAAATTAATCCTCTCCTTTCTCTTGAAATAATTAAAAATTACCAGTATTATATTAATTCTTCCCTTTAAAAAATTATTCTTTTCCTAATTCTTCACTTAATCTTGATTCTGGCCTGCCCCCATATTACCAATTGTTTGCCGTTTACTTTTACTTTTTAAGCTCGGTAACATCCTCCTAGTAATTAACCCTTCAGGACGCAACAGAATAATTAAAATTAGTAAAACTCCATAAATAACTTGGCGCCATGAAGCAACAGCACTAGGAAGAAGTAATGGCAGACCCCCTAAAATAGGGGCAGAAATTACTACTCCCCACATAGTAGTATACCCACCGACAAAGAGCATACACATTAGAGTACCTATCATATGAAAAACAAAAAATTCAGGGGAAAGGCTACCTATAAGAAAAGCATAGAGAACACCTGCCATGCCTCCTATTGCTCCTGCAATAATCTGACAAAACATTCCTAAGCTCTTTACCTTAACCCCTAAAGTAGCCGCTACGTCTTTATCTACAAAAACTACCGATGCTGCTCTCCCTAAACGAGAGTGATCAATGCAGTATATAAAAAATCCCACAATTATTAAAAGAAGATAGGTTATGGGCAACAAATGCTCTACCCGTGGAATCCCGAAAAAGCCTACTGTCCCCCCCACAATCTCCCAATTTTCAATAACTGTTTTCACTATTAAAATATGAGTTAAACCAACGATTACTACAGTAAAACATGGAGCTTTACCAATGGCAAGTGAAGGAATAAAAGCAATAAAGGCACCTATGCCTATTCCTACAAGTAAGACCAAAACAAAGGGCCAATCCCACTCGCGGGCAGCAAAACCACCAAAGTAGGCAGCAATAGCCATACAAGCAACGGTCAAAAAGTGGAGCTGACCAACCCGATAGGGTAAATAAATAGACCAACACATAAGAATATTTACTGCGGTAAACGCCAAAAAATAATGTACCAATAGTGACAAAATCTTTAACCTCCTCAACCTACTTTTTGAGAAAACAATCTATATTTTTATTCCAAACAATCCTTGGGGTTTTATTAACACAATCAACAACATCATTATAAAGGCAATGGCGTTTGACCAAGATCCTGAGATATAGCCCATCACCATACCCTCAGCTACTCCGAGAAGTAACCCACAGACTAGGCCTCCTTTCAAATTACCCAAGCCAGCAACTAAAGATGTCGCTATCACTTTCATAGCCACGAAATCACCAAGTTGAGGAGAAGCCGAACCTAAAAACATAGAAAATAATATCGCTATAAAACCTCCCAGTAGACCAGCAATAAAATAACTAAAAATACTTGTCTTAACAATGGGAATACCTACGAGGCGCGCTACATAGCGATTTTCTGCCATTGCTCTAAATACCCTTCCTTGTTTCGTTCGATATAGTAAATAAAAAAATATCAATACAGCAATAATACCTCCACCAAAAGCATATATCTGGCCTTTAGAAAGTGTAATCAATCCAAATCTTATTAAACTTTCTCCTACCCAACTTGCAGGAAAAGCAATGGGAAAACCATAATTAAGTGAGTGGGACATTATGTCGGTAATAACTAGAGCCATACTCATTGACACTACAAAAGAGGCATTAATATCAATACTCTCCCTATTAGTAAGACGGCGAAAAATAGGCTCACTTAGAATATTTAATATTACGGAAACAGCAATACAAGAAAGTATAGCTAAAAACATATTATTCGTTAGCTGTAATACTTCCCAACAAGCATACATAGATAATACCACCATATGAGGATAAGCAAACTGAATAATTCTTGCCACTAAGACCATTAGATTAAAACCTGTAACTAATAAAACATAAATACTACCTAAAGATAAGCCATTTAATAGCTGCGCTATAAATACTTCCATAAACTATCCCCCTTCCCTAATAAGATTATACACTGCTACCTAAATAGGCTTGACGAACTTTTGAATTATTCATAAGCTCTTGAGTAATCCCGTGAAGCACAACCTTACTGGTTTCAATAACATAACCACGATTACCACACTCTAATGCCTTCTTTGCGTTCTGCTCAGCTAAAAGGATAGTGTAACCTTCTTTATTCAACTCAATTAATATATTAAAGATCTCAGATACTATTTTGGGAGCTAGGCCTAGAGAAGGCTCATCTATCATCACTAGTTTTGGATTTGACATTAGTCCCCGACCAATTGCTAACACTTGTTGCTCTCCACCACTTAGGGTTCCACCTATCTGGCTACTTCTTTCATATAAAATAGGAAACCAGTTAAACACTCTCTTTAGATTTTTATTCATATCATGCGTATTATAATAGGCCCCTAATTGCAGATTTTCCAAGACTGTCATTGAGGAAAAAATTACATGTCCCTCTGGAATAAGACATATACCTGAGCTTACAATTTTATCACTATCTTTATGGGTAATATCATTTCCCAAAAAGAGAATATTACCACTCTGGGCTTTTTGAATGCCAAGGATTGTTTTCAATAAAGTTGTTTTTCCCGCACCATTAGCTCCAATTAGCACCACAAGCTCTCCTTCATTTACTTCAATACTAATATTTCTTAACGCCTTTATTGGCCCGTAGGATACAGAAAGGTCTTTAATTTTTAGAATATTATTTTTCTTCACCAAGATAAGCCTCCAATACTTTGGGATCATTTTGTATTTGCCCGGGGATCCCCTCGCTAATTTTTTCTCCAAAATTAAGAGCAGTAATCCAATCTGAAAGATCTACCACTAATTTAACATCGTGACTAACTACAATCACTGTTATCCCCATATCATGTATTTGTCTAATAATTTCCTCTACTTTTTTCGTTTCTCCAATTCCCATTCCCGAGGTGGGTTCATCTAATAACAATAACTTCGGTTTAGCCACTAAAGCCCGAGCTATCTGGACTAACTGCCGTTCTACCCAGACTAATTCACTAGCCCAACGCTCGACTGAGTTTAACATCCCTACAAATTCCAAAGTTTCTAAGGCCTGTTGTTTAATTTCTTTTTCCAGAGTGTGAAGAAGAAAAGGATGTAGAAAAAAGGACTTTATGGGATCAAGTTCAGAGTAATAATACATGCCAGACATCACATTTTCCAATACAGTAATATCCGGCACTAATTTTCCCATCTGAAAAGTTCGGCTAATCCCTATTTTAGCAATGGCTTCAGCGGGAAGATTGGTTATATCTACTGAATTAAAATAAATCTCGCCTTCGGTCGGCGGTAGCAATCCTGAAACTACATTAAAGAAAGTGGTTTTTCCTGCTCCGTTAGGGCCGATTAGACCATGAATTTGACCCTCTTTAATAATAATATCTAATTTATTAAGTGCTTTGACGCCACCGAAATATTTACTTAACCCTGCAGTTGAGAGTATCGATTTATTTTCAGTCATTCTAATTAATGCTCCTTTAATTTATAATTACTGCTTAATATTAATTCATCTTTTTCTCTGACAAGAAATTTCATTGGTAGTTGCGATAATATTTCTTATCATCAAGGGGATATTGTTATCTTTTAATCGTATAGAAGGAATGGCAATACTTAAAGATGCACAAACTTTGTTATTATAATCTCTTACCGAAGCTGCCAAACAACAAACTCCCTGAACATATTCTTCACTATCAAAGGAATAACCCTTTTGTTTAATCATTATTAACTCTTTTTTTAATTCTTCTTTGTCAACTATGGTATTGGGAGTAAACCTCTTCAATTTTATTCTCTTTAAATAAGAATCTATTTCATCTTCCTCAAGATAAGCTAATAATATTTTCCCCAAGCCTGTACAATAGGCAGGATGACGAGAGCCAAGTTTTAAATCTAACTTTAAAGTAGTATAGCTTTCAATCTTGTGGATATAAACAATTTCATCTTTATCTAATTTTGCTAAATTAACTGCCTCATTATATTTTCTAGACAAGGCCTCCATGTGGGGTATGGCACGTTGTACGATATTAAATTTGTTAATTACACTGCTACCTAATTCAAATAGTTTCAAAGTAAGTCTATATTTATGAGTATCAGGATTTTGCTCTACACAATTTAGGTTGCGTAAAGTTCCTAATAGTCTATAAACTGTACTTTGATTTAGGTTTGTTTTTCTGCTAAGTTCGGCAATCCTTAATTCTGCTTCCTTGTTAGCCAGAGCTTCAAGAAGCAGTACAGCACGTTGGACTGACTGGACAAGATAGATAGATTTATTACTTTTTTTATTCATAATCTTTCACAATGCGGAATATATAATTTATATAGTGAAATCTTTTTAAATATACCTTACTATATTTATTTCAAAATTCCTTCTTTTTTTTAACAAATATTTTTATTGTCTGGTCACGCAGATATTGACTACTGCCGATATAAAGCTTAAAATAAAAGACAAGAGGTCAAAAAATGAAAAAAGAAAGAAAAGTCAAAAGATATATCAGAACTACCACTTTTGCACAAAGAAAACTAATGGTGGAGATTTACCTAAAGACTCATAATATTAGCGAGTCCTGTAAAAGAGCAGAATTATCTAGAAACACCTTTCGTAGATGGTATCCTCGCTATTTAAAACAAGGCATAAAAGGGATAAGAGAGCCAAAAAAACATATACGAAAGAATCTGGGGAGAGTTCCAGAAAAATATGCCTGCAAGGTGATTGAACTAAAGAAGAAAAATCCTAACTGGGGACGCAGGACTATTGCTTCGGTAATTATAAAAGAAAACAATAATAAAAAAGTAATCAGCCCAGGGGGTGTGCAGAAGGTTCTGGTGAGAGCAGGATTGTGGGGTAAAAACGAGAATAAACAGATATTTAAGATATAGAGGTGCTATTATAAAATGAAAATGCTAAATATTAAAGCTCCTCAAAATAAGCAGATTTTCCTCTTACCCCTCTGGGATAAAATCCCCTCTTTTCTCTAACCCCCTCCGATAATTGGAAATAGTTTAATTTTGCAAGATTTTCTAATAAAATAATCTTCTTTCACTATTGAATCTTCCACTTTAATAAAAAAGACATCAGCGGAAGATATTTTAGCCTCTTCTAAGATTTTGCGGAGGTTACCGCTTTAGAATAGTATAGCTCTATAGGGCTAAAGGAATATTTATCTTTTAAATAACCTTCCATTACGATACTTATCTTCATTATCTGACCTCCTCAATAAGCCAATCTAAATTTAATTCGATTAGTTTGGCTGGGGTGGGGACTCCGCTATCTGGATTCCAACCCATTAATTCAAACCAGCTGGTCCTCCATCCGGTAGCAGAACGGATAATCTCTAATAGCTCTTCCAAAGTACCTACACTGCGAGGGACATAACCAAAGTCACAGACCCCTATAATAAATTAAATAAGGACCAGTAGATATCTAATAACTTAAAGAGAGTTACTTTCTTCTTGCTCAGATCAATCGGAGATACCGGTTCTAAGATACCCAGTCCTCTCATCTCTTTTATACCCACTGAATCTTTATCCTTAAAGAAAGAAGGGGTCATGAGGTGCCTTCATATGGTCAGCCCCATAGTCAGCTAAGGCATATTGTAACCCTACTCCAGTCTTTAATCGAGGATCGTGCATGGGAATCTCTTGTTTCTTGACCTGATGGATGAATTTTTCTGAACCCTTACCTATTTTTTGGGCAGCAAGATAAGATTCTTCTGCCAAGAGGTCTCCTAATCCATCTCGATGGGCAATCTTTTCTATCATCTTAAGCATCACTTCTTTATTACTAAAGTTAAGCTCTAACCCTCCAGTATCTTCCTTGGTAAGAAGGCCTTCTTGGAAGCATTGCATGGCAAAGGCGATAGTCATACCAGTAGAGATAGTATCTATAGTATATTTATTACAAAGTTCATTGGCTTTGGCAATGTATTTTAAATCAGAAATACCACAGCTAGAACCTAAGGAGGTAATAGTCTCATACTCTGGGCCTCCGTAGGAAGGATCAACTTGAAGGTTTGACTCATTTATC
>JBGPSO010000009.1:0-17954 GCA_041490145.1 Atribacterota bacterium | reverse complement strand
TTTAAGGAGGAAGAAATAAAATGGCAAAAGAAAAATTTGTAAGAACTAAACCCCATGTAAATGTGGGTACTATCGGTCATGTAGACCATGGTAAAACTACCCTTACTTCAGCTATTACTAAAATTCTAGCCACGAAGAATTTAGCCGTAGCCAAAGAATTTGATGATATAGATAGTGCTCCTGAAGAAAAAGAGAGAGGGATTACCATTCAAATCTATCATGCCGAATACCAGACCGAAAAGAGACATTATGCCCATATCGACTGTCCAGGTCATGCCGACTATATTAAGAATATGATCACTGGTGCAGCCCAGATGGATGGAGCTATTCTGGTAGTATCTGCTGCCGATGGACCCATGCCCCAGACCAGAGAGCATATTTTACTTGCCCGTCAGGTAGGAGTCCCCTACATTGTGGTCTTCTTAAACAAGGTAGATATGGTAGATGACCCTGAACTGATCGAACTGGTAGAGATGGAAGTAAGAGAACTATTAAGTGAATATGAGTTCCCGGGAGAGGAGATTCCCGTAATCAGAGGTTCGGCCTTAAAGGCCCAACAATGTAGCTGCGGTAAGGAAGATTGCCCCTGGTGTAGTGGGATCCTGGAGCTCCTTAAGGCGGTAGATGATTATATTCCTACTCCTAAGAGGGATACCGATAAACCTTTTCTTTTATCCGTAGAAGATGTCTTTTCTATTACCGGTAGAGGGACTGTGGCTACCGGTAGATTAGAGCGGGGATTAGTCAAGATAGGTGACCCTGCCGAGATAGTGGGACTTGCCCCCAAGGTGCAAAAGACCGTAGTTACCGGAGTAGAGATGTTCCGTAAGACGATGGATCAAGCCGAGGCCGGAGATAATATTGGTCTCCTCCTCCGAGGGATAGACAAAGATCAAGTTAAAAGAGGTCAGGTAGTAGCGGTTCCGGGTAGTATCACTCCTCATACTAAATTTAAAGCAGGGATCTATATTCTAACTAAAGAAGAGGGTGGTAGACATACCCCCATCTTTAGTGGTTATCGTCCTCAGTTCTTTTTCAGGACTACCGATGTAACCGGTACAATTACTCTTCCTGAAGGAGTAGAGATGGTTATGCCTGGGGATAATGTGACTGTTACTGCTGAACTGATTACTCCTATTGCTATGGAAAAACAGCTCCGTTTTGCTATCCGAGAAGGAGGGCGCACTGTCAGTGCTGGAGTAGTAAGTGAGATAATAGAATAGTCGTTAGTGAATAGTCGTTAGTATATAGTAGGACAGGCGTTTCGCCTGTCTATGGATTTAAAGTGTAGGAGTTCGATTCATCGAACCCGCAAGGAATCGGGGCGGATAAATCCGCCCCTTACGGGAATAAAATAATGAAAAAAAGAGAAAAATAGGATAAGAAATAAAAGGATTCAACGAAATACAAGATACGAACGACGAGATACGAAAATAATGAGGGAGTGAAATTAAATTTAATGCAAAAAATAAGAATTCGTTTACAAGCATATGATCACAGAATATTAGATAATTCTACATTGAAAATAATAGATACTGTAAAAAAAATTGGAGGAAAATATTCTGGTCCTATACCTTTACCAACAGAGATAAATAAGTATTGTGTTTTACGTTCACCACATGTAGATAAAAAGTCGAGGGAAGAGTTCGAAATGAGAACTCATAAGAGATTAATTGATATTTTAGAACCTTCCACTAAGACCATAGAGGCACTGATGCATCTTGATTTGCCATCAGGAGTAGACATTGAGATTAAAACTTTGGAATAGAAAATAAATAAGGTAAACCAGAAGATTTTACTATTACAATTGTTTATAGTGAAGCATATTAGATAAATTAAATTAAAAATATTTATTAAATCGAAAAAATTGAATTTATTTAATGGTTAATGTTATTATATACAAATTATATTAATAAAAATATTATGCCCGGGGGTGGAAGTACAAATGGAAGCAGGAATATTAGGAGAAAAGATAGGAATGACTAGAATATTTACTAAGAATGGAGAGTCTATTCCGGTAACTGTAATTTTAGCTGGTCCTTGTCGAGTGATTCAGCGAAAAAATTTAGAAAAAGATGGTTATAATGCAGTACAGTTGGGTTTTAAGGAAGTAAACAAAAAAAAAGTTTCTAAACCTATAATTGGTCATTTTAATCAATTTAAAGTTGAACCCCTAAAATATATGAGGGAGTTTAAAGTTGATGATTCTAATAAATATTCATCTGGAATGGAAGTAAAAGTTGATATTTTTAAAGAAGGAGATAAAGTAGATATTATAAGTATATCTAAAGGTAAAGGATTTGCGGGTGCAATAAAAAGGCATCATTTTTCAGGAGGGCCAAAGACTCATGGCCAAAAGGAATATTTTAGATCAGTTGGTTCAATGGGTGCTACAGATGCGGCTCGAGTATTCAAAGGAAAAAAGTTGCCAGGGCATATGGGAAGTGACAGAGTAAGTATGAAAAATATAAAAGTAGTAAAAGTTGACCTTGGAAGAAATTTAATTTTAGTAAAAGGTTCAGTTCCCGGTGCAAAAGGAACCATGGTTATAATTAATAAAATAGTATAATTTATAGTATATTTTTACCAGGGAAGGAGGATTAGTTATGATTGAACTGCCTGTTCATAATATTAAAGGAGAAAATATAGGAGAAATTTCCCTAAGAGATGATATTTTCAATACTAAAATAAACAAATATCTTGTTCATCAAGTAATTAAGCATTATTTAGCTAACAAGAGAAGAGGGACTGCTTCCACAAAAAATAGGAGCGAAGTAAGAGGTGGAGGAGTTAAACCCTGGAAACAAAAGGGAACTGGAAGGGCGAGAGCAGGAACAAACCGTTCACCTATTTGGGTAGGAGGCGGAATAACGTTTGGACCTGCTCCCAGAGATTATTCCTTTTCTTTACCTAAAAAAATGAAGGTTGTTGCTCTAAATTCAGTGCTTTCAGATAAAGTAAAAAATAAAGAATTTATAATTATAGATAAATTATTTTTAGAAAAAAATAAAACCAAGAGGATGGTAGAAATTTTAAAAAACTTACAAGCCTTCAAAAAACCATTGATAATAATTGAAAAAGAGGATAATGATATAGCACAAGTATTAAGAAATATTAAGGGAGCAAAGGTTTTACCTGTATCTAAAATAAATGCCTATGATCTTATAAATCAAGGAAAAATAATAATTACCAAAGACGCTTTACAGCGAATAGAGGGGGTGTTAATATAAAATGCCTTCAAATAGAGATATTATATTACAACCAATAATTTCAGAAAAAAGTGTGAGATTAAAAGAGCAAAATAAATATGTATTCAAAGTAGATTGGAATGCTAATAGTACTGAAATTGGAAAATCTATTGAAGAAAGATTTAAAACTAAAGTTGCAAAAGTAAATATTATAAAGATGCCAGGTAAAAAGAAGAGCTTAGGAAGATATTCTGGCAAAACTGCACATTGGAAGAAAGCAATAGTTACCTTAAAAAAGGGTGAAAAAATTAAAGAATTGGAAAATATTTAGATATTAAAAATATTTTTTAAGAAAGGTGTAGATTAAAATGGCAGAGATAAAAAAATATAAACCTACTTCTCCCGGGAGAAGATTTATGACCGTTTCTACTTTTGATGAAATAACTACTGATAAGCCAAATAAATCTTTAACCGTAGGTCTTAAAAAAAATGGTGGAAGAAATAATCGAGGTAGGCTTACGGTACGACATCAAGGTGGAGGGAGTAAGAGAAAATACAGAATAATTGATTTTAGAAGAAAGAAATCAGAAATTCCAGCCAAAGTGTCTAGTATTGAATACGATCCTAATCGTTCAGCGAGGATTGCTTTGCTTAAATATTATGATGGAGAAAAGGCATATATCTTGTGTCCAGAAAAATTAAAGGTAGGAGATATAATTATCTCTGGAAAAGAAGCAGACATAAAGGTGGGAAATACGAAATTCTTAAAAGACATTCCTACCGGTACTTTAATTCATAATATAGAATTAAACCCAGGGCAAGGTGGTAAATTAGTTCGTTCAGCTGGAGGAGTGGCTCAACTTATGGCTAAAGAAGGAAAATATGCCCACATCAGATTGCCTTCTGGAGAGGTAAGATTAATAAATTTAGAGTGTAAAGCTAGTATTGGGCAAATTGGTAATCTCGCTCATGGAAATTTATCTATTGGTAAAGCAGGTAAAAGCAGATGGTTAGGGATAAGACCAACCGTGAGAGGTGTAGCTATGAATCCTATTGATCATCCAATGGGAGGAGGAGAAGGAAAGAGCTCAGGAGGTAGACATCCATGTTCTCCAACTGGTGTACTTTCTAAAGGATATCGTACTAGAAAAAAGAACAAACTTTCTGATAAATATATTGTTAAAAGAAGAACAAAAAAATAGTCAATAAGGGAGGCAATTATTATAAATGTCTAGATCTTTAAAAAAAGGACCTTATATAGATGAAAAATTATTAAATAAAATTAAAGAATTAAATCGGAAGAGAATAAAATCAATAATTAAAACTTGGTCTAGAAGTTCAACCATTTTTCCGCTAATGGTTGGACATACCATCGCTGTACATAATGGTAAAAGGCATATACCAGTCTATATTACAGAAAATATGGTAGGCCATAAATTAGGAGAATTTTCTCCTACCAGAATTTTTAAAGGGCATAGTGCTCATACAGAAAGATCAACTGCATTAAAGTAGACGTAGATAATAATATTAAATCATAAAAATTTTCTAAATGTATTTTATGTTTTAAAATAAGGTAAAAATAATTTTATTTTAATTTATAAAAATTATAAAATAATAAATTTTTAATCTTTGAAAAACAAATAAAATTGAATTGGGAGGAAAGTAATGAGTATAAAAGCAATGGGAAAATATTTACCCATATCTGCTCGAAAAGGAAGACAGGCTGTAGATATTATTCGGGGTAAAAATGCTAATGAAGCTCTCTTAGCTATAAAGTTTCTTCCTAACCGTTCAGCTAAAATGGTGTATAATGTTTTGAAATCTGCAATTTATAATGCGCAAAATAATAAGGATATAAAAGTAGAAGATTTATATGTATCCGAAGCCTTTGTTAACGAAGGACCAACGATGAAAAGATTTAAACCAAGGGCAATGGGAAGAGCAAGTAGAATAAGAAAAAGGAGTAGCCATGTTACCATTATAGTTGATAATAAAGGGGAGGGGAAATAATTGGGACAAAAAGTACATCCAAAAGGGTTAAGAATTGGAATTATAAAAAGTTGGGATGTTAAATGGTTTGCTAAAAAAGGATATGCAAAAAATATTTACGAGGATTATATAATAAGAAGGTATATTAAAAATCGTTTAAAACATGCAGGGATCTCTTGGATAGAAATTGAACGTATAGCTAATCGAATAAGAGTAACTATTAATTGTTCAAGACCAGGTATTGTGATAGGTAGAAAAGGAGCGGAGGTTACTAAATTAAAAGAAGAGATGTCTAAATTTATAAAAGGTGATTTACAAATTAAAATTATGGAGGTAAAAATACCCGAATTAGATGCTCAATTAGTTGCCGAGAATATTGCCGAACAATTAGAAAGAAAAAGTTCTTCTAAAAGAGCAATGAAACAAGCAACAAGTCGATCTATGAAAATGGGTGCGGAAGGAATAAAGATATCTTGTTCAGGTAGAATAGGTGGGGCTGAAATTGCAAGAACAGAGTGGCATCTAGAAGGAAGACTACCTCTTCATACTTTACGAGCAGATATAGATTATGGTTTTGCTGAAGCTAATACAACTTATGGCAAAATAGGCGTTAAGGCATGGATTTTTCGCGGGGAAGTGCTTCCTACAAAAGACAAAGAAAAAATTAGCCTAAAACAAGGGACCAAGGTTTTAACTAGTGAGAAGGCAGAAGAATCAAGTGGAGAAGGAGTACGGAAAGATGTTACAACCAACTAGGACAAAATATCGCAAAACACAAAGGGGAAGAATGAAAGGATGCGCTAATAAAGGAAATTATCTTGCTTTTGGTGATTTTGGTATACAGGCGTTAGAGAGTTATTGGATAACCAGTGCTCAGATAGAAGCAGCAAGGGTTGCCATTACCCATGCTATGAAAAGGGGTGGAAAAGTTTGGGTAAGAATATTTCCTGATAAATCAGTGACTAAAAAACCAGCAGAAACTAGAATGGGTAAAGGAAAAGGAGCACCAGATCATTGGGTAGCAGTAGTAAAATCTGGAAGGATTTTATTTGAATTAGGAGGAGGAGTTGAAGAAAATTTAGCTAAAGAAGCAATACGTTTAGCTGCCCATAAATTACCAATTAAAACTCGTTTTCTTTCCAGAAAAGAACAGGTGGTGGGATAATGAAAGCAAGTGAATTAAGAGATTTGTCAATAGAAGAACTGCAAAAGAAATTAACCGATTTTAAAGATGAATTATTTAGTCTGAGATTTCAAGTTGTTACCGGACAATTGGGTAATCCTATGAGAATAAAGGAAGTAAGACATAATATTGCAAGAGCAAAGACCATTTTAAAAGAAATTGAGTTGCAAAAAAAAGATCAGATTGAGTTAAAAGGAGAGCCAAATGCAGACCGAAAGAAAAATTAAAACAAAAATAGGCAAAGTTATAAGTGATAAGATGGAAAAGAGTGTGGTGGTAAGGGTTGAATACTTGGTTTCACATCTTCTTTATAAAAAAAGGATAAAGAAGTCAAATAAATTTATGGCACATGATGAAAAAAATGTATGTAATATTGGTGATAAAGTAAAGATTGCTGAAACACGTCCCCTAAGTAAAAGAAAAAGGTGGAAAGTAACAGAGATATTAGAAAAATCGAAATAAGATAATTTATACCATATAAAATGATAAAGAGAGAAGGTGGCTAAGATGATACAGATGCAAACTCGTTTATCCGTAGCAGATAATTCAGGTGCAAAAAAAATAATGTGTATAAAAGTTTTAGGTGGTTCTCGCCGAAGATATGCTAGAATAGGAGACATTATTATTGCCTCAGTAAAGGAGGCAGCAGTGGGAGGAACATGTAAAAAGGGTGAAGTTCTAAAAGCAGTTATTGTGAGAACAAAGAAAGAACTTGGTCGTGTGGATGGTTCTTATATTAGATTTGATGATAATGCAGCAGTAGTTATTAATGATCAGAATGAGCCGGTAGGTACTAGAATATTTGGACCAGTTGCCCGGGAATTAAGAAATAAAAATTTTATGAAGATAATCTCATTAGCTTCTGAAGTAGTATAAAGTAAAGGGAGGGATAGTGATTTGATGACTAATAAAATTAGTTTTAAAAAAGGTGATCATGTGTTGGTTATTAGTGGAGATGATAAAGGGAAAAAAGGTAATATTGTTAGTATTTTTCCAAAAAAAATGCAAGTAATAGTTGAAAGTGTTAATTTTTTAAAAAAGCACACTAAACCTACCCAAAAAGTTCCCCAAGGGGGAGTAATTAAGCAAGAAGGCGCATTACATATTTCTAATATCAAATTAATTTGTAATAAATGTAATAAACCTACTACTGTAAAAAGAGAAAAAATTAAAGAGGGCAAAAGAGTAAGAGTGTGTAAAAAGTGCAAAGAAATAATAGATAAGGTTTAGGAGGTTAAATTATGCCCCGATTAAAAGATAAATACTTTAAACAAGTTGTTCCAGAGATGATGAATAAATTTAAATATAAGAATGTAATGGCGGTACCCAGAATAAGAAAGGTAGTAATAAATATGGGTTTAGGGAGTGCCATTAAAGACTCAAAAATTATGGATGAAGCAGCAAAAGAATTAGCGATTATAAGCGGTCAAAAGCCTATTATTACTCGCGCAAAAAAATCTATATCTAACTTCGGAGTTAGAAAAGATATGCCGGTAGGCTGTAAAGTAACTTTGCATAATAATAGAATGTATGAATTTTTAGATAAATTTATTAATGTAGCTATCGCTAGGATTCGAGATTTTAGAGGTACCCCTTCAGATTCCTTTGATGGAAGGGGGAATTATACTATAGGGGTAAAGGAGCAGTTAATTTTTCCTGAGATAGATTTTGATCAAGTAACTAATACTTTAGGAATGAATATTACTATTGTAACTAGTGCATTAAACGATGAAGAAGGAAAAGTTCTTTTAGAGTTAATGGGTATGCCTTTTAAAAAATGATTTATATCGCGTATCGCGTTTTTTAGCGGATAGCGTTTGGCGTATAACGCCTAGTACTGTTCTGTCATTGCGAGCGACTATAGGGAGTGCGGCAATCTCTATATTAAATTAAAAAATTAAAAGCGAAAAGCATAAAGCCATAATTCAAAACTTAAAACTATTTTCGTATATCGTATTACGTATCGCGTATTGCATAAAATTCAAAACTTATCTTAAAACTACTTGGGTATCAAGAATTCAGGAGCCAGGAGTCTGATTTCTGATTCCTATCTTTTTCACGAGATACGATTCACGAGATACGAGTATGTTAATTTTGTGCTAAAAAGGAGGAAATAGTGTGGCTAAAAAAGCCTTAATAGAAAAGTCAAAAAAAGAACCAAAATATAAAGTAAGGAAATATTCCCGCTGTAGTATTTGTGGAAGACCTCGAGGATATATGAGAAAATTTGGCATATGTAGAATATGCTTTAGAATGATGGCTCATAATGGTGAATTGCCAGGGATAACTAAATCAAGCTGGTAAAAGGCATATTTATCAGAAGTTTATTATAATTTAATAGAGTCAAAAGAAAGGAGGGTTATATATGAGTGTTGTTTCAGATCCTATTGCTGATATGTTAACTCGAATAAGAAATGCCAATAAAATGCGACATATTTCTTTAACTATACCAGCATCAAAGCTAAAATTAGAAATTACTCGTATATTAAAAGATGAAGGTTTTATTAGAAACTATAAATATAAAGAGGATAATAAACAGGGTCAATTGATCATTTATTTAAAATATATTAATAAAGAAAAAACTATTAATAATCTTAAAAGAATCAGCAAACCTGGGTTGAAAGTCTATGCAAAAAAAGATGAAATACCAGGAGTATTAGGCGGTTTAGGAATTGTTATTTTATCGACTTCTAAGGGGATTATGACTGGCAAAGAAGCTTTACAACGTCATCTTGGTGGAGAAGTAATCTGTTATATTTGGTAAATAAATTAGTTAGTATGTAGTATGTAGTATATAGTATATAGTATATAGCAAGAAATTTAGAATCCAGAAGATCGCTTCTTCTGCTTTCTCAGGATCAAGCTTGTTACGCTCCTCTTAATGATATTTACAGGGAGTAGGGCAGAGTCGCAATACGAAATACGATATACGCAATACGCAATACGAAAATGGGAGGTTTTATATGTCCAGGATAGGGAAGATGCCTATAACTATTCCTAAAGGAGTAAAGGTTGAAGTAAATAATAATAAGATAAAGGTATCTGGAGAAAAAGGTACTTTGGAGAGAATTTTTCATTCAGATATCCCCATAAAGATAGAAGAAGATAAGATTTATGTTTCCAGAACTTCGGAAAGTAAATTTCATCGTTCTTTACATGGATTAACTCGAAGTTTAATAAATAATATGGTAAAAGGCGTATCTTTGGGTTTTGAGAAAGTTTTGGAGATACAGGGAGTGGGTTATCGAGCTACCCTTGAAAGTGGTAAAATGGTGATTCAGATTGGTTATTCTCATCCTATTAAAGTTGAACCACCTGAAGGAATTGAATTTGAAGTGGAGAAACAAAAGATAATTAAAATAAGGGGAATTGACAAACAATTAGTTGGTGAAACTGCAGCAAAAATAAGAATATTACGAAAACCAGAACCTTATAAAGGAAAAGGAATAAGATATATTGATGAAGTAGTAAGAAGAAAAATAGGCAAAACTGGTGCGAAGTAATAAAATAATAATATAGATAAATTCCGAAGAGAGGAGTGCTACTATGGGTGATATAAATAGAAGATTAGCTAGGATTAAAAGGCATAAAAGAGTACGAAAAAATATATTTGGTACTAACAAAAAACCACGATTATGTATTTTTAGAAGCTCAAGACATATTTATGCACAAGTAATTGATGATGAGAAAGGTATATCTTTAGTTTCATCATCTACCCTTGATCTAGAAATAAAAGAAAAAGTAAAATATCACGGAAATATAAAAGCAGCTGAAATGCTTGGTGATTTATTAGCTAAAAAGTTAAAAGAGAAAGGTATAAAAGAGGTAGTGTTTGATCGAGGAGGTTACCTTTATCATGGCAGAGTAAAAGCTGTTGCAGAGAGCACTAGAAAAGGTAATATACAGTTTTAATTGATTATATATTTGGGTAAATATTTTATTAATTTCAAAAATTTAGATATAATTGTGTTTCAAAAAAATAATTTGAAACCAAGAGGATATAAATGAAAGAAAGAGAAAAATACAAAGCAAATAAAATTGGGGAGGGGGTGAATATGTGCTAAAAATAGATCCTAAAGGTTTAGAATTAAATGAAACAGTTATTTTTGTAAATAGAGTAAGCAAAGTCGTAAAAGGTGGAAGGAGATTTGGTTTCTCGGCAATGGTTGTAGTAGGAAATGGTGAAGGGATTATAGGTACAGGTTATGGAAAAGCCAAAGATGTATCTGAGGCAATTAAAAAAGGAGTCGCGAGGGCGAAGAAGAGTTTAATAAAAGTAATAATTAAAAAAGGAACTATTCCTTATGCAATTACAGGACGATTTGGAGCTGCTCAGGTTTTTATGAAACCAGCCTCTCCTGGGACTGGGGTAATCGCTGGTGGCTCTGTTCGAGCAATATTAGAAGCAGCAGGATATCAAGATATTTTAACTAAGTCCTTAGGAAGTGACAATAATTTAAATATTACCAAAGCTACTCTGAACGGTCTTATGAATTTAAAGAATGCTAAAGATATAGCAAAATTAAGGGGAAAAAGTGTGGTGGAAATGTATAGCCTAACCATTACAACCAAGGGAGGTAACAAGTAATGAGGTTAAATAAATTATTTCCTGCTCCTAAATCGATTAAAAAACGCAAAAGAGTAGGTAGGGGTTGCAGTTCAGGTCATGGTTTTACTTCTGGACGGGGGTCAAAAGGACAAAATGCTCGTGCAGGGGGCGGAGTCAAAGCCAGTTTTGAAGGAGGCCAAATGCCTTTATATAGAAGAATACCTAAAAGAGGTTTTAATAATATATTTAAAAAGGACTATAGTATTGTAAATATAGAAAAATTAAATATGTTTAATGATGGCGATATAGTTAGTTCGAAAGAATTGATTAGTAAGGGGGTTATAAAAAAAGTAGTGGATGGAATAAAGATATTAGCCAAAGGTAGTCTAACTAAGAAATTAACCATTAAGGCAAATAAATTTAGCCAGAAGGCGGTAAAGGAGATTGAGTCAGCTGGTGGGAAGATTGAGGTGGTATAATTGTTAGAGACTTTACGTAATTTATTTAAGATTCCTGATTTAAAGAAAAGATTATATTTTACCTTAGGAATGTTAGTTGTAGTCAGATTAGGTAGCCATTTACCATTGCCTGGTGTAAATAAAGAAGCATTAACTAATTTATTTGCTCAAGGAGGGATATTGGGGTTTTTTGACCTTTTTGCTGGAGGAGCATTAAGTCGTTTTTCCGTTTTTGCTTTAGGGATAATGCCTTATATTAATGCTTCTATTATTATGCAACTTTTAACTGCTGTTATTCCTACTTTAGAGCAATGGGCTAAAGAAGGAGAAGAAGGAAGGGATAAGATTACTAAAATTACGCGTTATTCTACAGTATTTTTAGCTATTGTCCAGGCCTTTGGAATAAGTGTTTGGCTACAAAACATGGGTGTATTGATGATTTCAGGATTTAGTTTCAGATTCTTATTGTTAATCACACTTACAGCTGGAACTTGTTTTTTAATGTGGTTAGGTGAACAAATTACTGATTTTGGCATTGGTAATGGTATTTCTATAATTATTTTTGCTGGAATTATTGCGCAAATTCCTTCTCAACTTACTCAAACTATTAAACTTTTACAAGTTGGAGAAATTAGTATTATATCATTATTGAGTTTAATTATAATTGGTATTATTGTTGTTGGAGGAGTTATCGCTATCCAACAAGGACAGAGAAGGATACCGGTTCAATATGCAAAGAGAATGATAGGACGTAAAATGTATGGTGGTCAAAGTACTCATATTCCTTTACGAGTAAATCAAGCTGGAGTTATTCCGATAATATTTGCTTCTGCATTTTTACTTTTTCCTGCTACCATTGCTCAATTTTTTCAGAATATAACTTTTATGAAGAGTATATCTGAGGCTCTTTCACCAGGACAACCATTATATTTAGTTTTATATTCTATATTAATAATATTATCTACTTTCTTTTATTCAGCAATTACCTTTAACCCAATCAATTTAGCAGATAATATGAAAAAATATGGAGGTTTTATACCCGGAATAAGACCAGGCAAAAATACCTCTGTTTTTATCGATCATATAATGACTCGAATTACCTTAAGTGGCGCAATATTTTTAACTATAATTGCTATTCTACCTAATATTTTAATAAAAATTACTGGTATTACAACTTTTTATTTTGGAGGAACATCTATATTAATTATGGTAGGAGTTGCTTTAGAGACTATTCAACAAATTGAATCACATTTATTAATGAGACATTATGAAGGATTTATTAAGAAATAAATCTATGGAATAAAGATATTTTAAGTAAAAAATAATATTTGGCATCAGAAGAAGGGCAATCTATAATGAGATTAATTTTGTTAGGACCTCCAGGTGGGGGAAAAGGTACAGTAGCAAAAAAGTTGCAAAAAGAATTTAATATACCAGTTATTTCAACAGGAGTAATCTTAAGAGAAGCGATAGATAAAAAGATTAAATTAGGAAAAGAAGTAATAAATATTATAAACAGAGGAGGATTAGTGCCAAATAATATTATTTTAGAGATAATAAAAGAAAGAATAAAACAAGAAGATTGTAAAAATGGCTATATCTTTGATGGGTTTCCTCGAAATATTGAACAAGCCAATTCATTAGAGAAATTAAATAAAGAACTTAACGAGCATATCGATTATGTATTTTATTTTGAGATACCCTTCTCTGAAATAATTAAAAGATTATCTAATCGCCGAGTATGTAAAAAATGTGGTACTAATTATAATTTATTATTTAATCCTCCTCAAAAGAATAATATTTGTGATATTTGCGGAGGGGAATTATATCAAAGAGATGATGATAAAGGAGAGACTATAAAAAATAGATTAAAAGTATTTAATAATCAAACTTTATCTTTAAAAAAATATTATGAAGAAAAAAAATTATTAACTGTAGTAGATGCTGATTTAAGTGAAAATGCTTTTTTAGAAATAAAAAAGGTTTTAGAAAAGGGAATGCGCTGATAAAAATTAATGGTTATTTTAAAATCTCCCGAGGAAATTAAATATATAAGAAAGAGTTGTAAATTGGCAGCAAACACTTTAAACAAATTATTAGAAAATATAAAAGAAGGAATCACCACTTTAGAGTTAGATAGAATTGCTGAGGATTATATAGTAAAACACGGAGCAAAGCCGGCATTTAAAGGTTACGGAACAGAGAAAAATAAATTTCAACATTCCATATGCGTTTCTATAAACGAAGAAGTAGTTCACGGGATTCCCGGAAAGAGAAGATTAAGAGAAGGAGATATTGTAAGTATAGATATTGGAACAAATTTAAAAGGTTACTATGGAGATACTGCAGCTACAGTTCCTGTTGGAAAGATAGACTCAAAAGAACAAAAGCTTTTAGAAGTAACTAAAAAATCTCTGTTTGCAGGCATAGAGAAAGCTATTATAGGCAATAGATTAGGTGATATTTCTTTTGCTATACAAAAAACAGTAGAAAATTTTGATTTCTCTGTAGTAAGAGAATATGTAGGTCATGGAGTAGGTTGTTATTTGCATGAAGAACCACAAATACCAAATTATGGGGTTCCTCATACTGGTTTAATGCTAGAAGAGGGAATGGTATTAGCCCTTGAACCTATGGTAAATATGGGTGATTATAAAACAAGACTTTGTAATAATGGGTGGACAGTTGTAACAGAAGACGGAAGGCGATCAGCACATTTTGAACATACTATAGCTATAACTGCAGATGGGAATGAAATATTAACTATTCTTTAAATAAATTAGTTACTTTTAAATGGTTTAAATAAAAGATATTTTAAGCGGAGGAATAATTAATGGTGAAAGAAAAGTGTATAGAAATGCAAGGAAAAGTTATTCAAGCTTTACCTAATGCTACTTTTCGGGTTGAATTGGAAAATGGTTGTGAAATATTAGCCCATATTTCAGGTAAAATTAGGATGCATTTTATTAGAATTTTACCTGGAGACAGAGTAAAAGTTGAAATATCACCTTATGATTTAACCCAGGGTAGAATCGTTTATAGATTATAAATTTGTATTACTTATCTCGTGAATCGTATCTCATTTTCTAGCGGGTGGAGTTTAGCATAGAGGAGATAGGATTTAGGAGTTAGAATCAAATAGAAATTTTGAAGGAGAATTTTATTTAACTATACTGTAACTATGCACTAAACGATATATGCTAAACTATTTATGGAGGAAGTAAATAAATGAAAGTAAGATCATCGGTTAAAAAAATGTGTGCGAAGTGTAAAATAATTAAAAGAAAAGGTAAAATAAGAATAATTTGTAGTAATCCAAAACATAAACAGAGACAAGGTAAATAATTTTAAAGGAGGATATATTAAGATATGGCCAGAATAGCTGGAGTAGATTTACCCAGAAATAAGAGGATAGAATATGCTTTAACTTATATCTATGGAATTGGTATTACCAGCGCACAATCCATATTGAAGGAATCAAAAGTTAATTTCGATACCAGATCTAAAGATTTGACTGAAGAAGAGATAAATAAGATAAAGGAAATTATTGATAAAAATTATAAAGTAGAAGGAGAACGTAGAAGTGAAGTTACTACCTCTATAAAAAGGCTTATGGATATAGGTTCATATAGAGGATTAAGACATCGAAAAGGACTTCCGGTTAGGGGTCAAAGAACTAAAACTAATGCGAGAACTCGAAAGGGACGTACTAAGACAGTAGGAGCAAAAGCAAAGAAAAATACAGATAAGGAAAGGAGAAATTCAATTGACCGACAAGAAAAAAATAAAGAAAATCAAGAAGAAAGTTAAAAAAAATATAGTATCAGGAATAGCTCATATTAAATCTACTTTTAACAATACTATAGTTACCATTACAGATAAATATGGAAATGTAATTGCTTGGTCTAGTGCTGGAAATATGGGTTATAAGGGAAGTAAAAAAAGTACTTCCTTCGCTGCTCAAGTAGCCGCAGAGGCAGTAGCGAAAAAAGCGATGGATCAAGGGATGAAAGAAGTAGATGTATTAGTAAAAGGTCCTGGTCCAGGCCGAGAAACAGCAATTAGATCTTTGCAAGCAATTGGTTTAAAAGTTAATATAATTAAGGATGCAACCCCAATTCCACACAATGGTTGTAGACCTCCAAAACAAAGAAGGATATAAATTAAATTAGGACGGTATACTACGAAGTTTATTTGCAATTTTTAAATTACAGTTGAATATTGAGAGTAAGAAGGAGGGTGTTATAATATATGGCAAGATATAGAGGGTCAGTATGTAAATTATGCCGTAGAGAAACTGAGAAATTATTCTTAAAAGGTGATAGGTGTTATACTAATAAATGTCCCATTGAAAAAGGAGCTTCCTTACCCGGTCAGAATGCAAAAAAAATAAGAATGAGAAAACTATCTACCTATGGTATACGATTAAGAGAAAAGCAAAAACTTATCAGATATTATGGATTGCTAGAAAAGCAGTTCAAAAATCTTTTTAAAAAAGCTGAAAGACAAAAAGGTATTACCGGAGAAAATTTATTGAAATTATTAGAGAGAAGATTAGACAACATAGTTTATCGATTTGGTATAACTAAATCAAGAGCCCACGCTCGTCAACTAATTTTACATTCACATATATTAGTTAATGGGAAAAAGGTGAATATACCATCTTACCAAGTTAATATCAATGATGTGATAGAGATCAAAGAAAAAAGTAAAAATATCAACGATATTAAGGAAATTAAAGATGGGAAAGTAGAGATTAATATTCCTTATTGGTTGGAGTTTGATTCTGAAAAGCTAAAAGGAAGGATTAAAAAATTTCCTTCTAAAGAAGAATTAAATTTACCAGTAAAGGAAAAATTAGTAGTTGAATATTATTCTCGTTAATATTTTTGGTTTCCCATACCTAAAGAAGGAGAGTATTGAAAGTAATGGAAATTAATAATATAAAGATTAAAGTGGAAAATTTGTCCGATAGCTATGGCACATTTATTATAGAACCATTGGAAAGAGGTTATGGCGTTACTCTAGGAAACTCTCTTAGAAGAGCACTGTTGTCTTCTATATGGGGAGCAGCTGCAACTGCTATTAGGATTGAAGGAATTACTCATGAATTTACTACAATTCCAGGGGTTAAAGAAGATGTAATCGAAATAATATTAAATATTAAAGAATTAGTAGTTAAAATGTATACTGATGAACCGCAGATTTTAAAAATAAATATAAAAGGTAAAAAAAAGGTTACTGCAGCAGACATAATTCCTAATATTAATGTAGAAATACTTAATCCAGATTTAATAATTGCTAATTTGAATGAAGATGCTAAATTAAATATGGAAATAGTTGTAGATAAAGGGATGGGTTATGTACCCGCTGAAAAAAATAAAAAACCAGATCAATCAGTAGATACTATCTTTATTGATTCTTTTTTTTCACCTATTACGAAAGTAAGTTATAATGTAGAGAATGCAAGCCTAACTCAGTTTTCAAATTATGATAAATTAACTTTAGAAATATTTAGTAATAAGAGTATTTTACCAGATGAAGCTTTAAGTAAATCAGCAAACATACTGATTAAATATTTAAAAATATTCACCAAATTCTCTCCAGAAGACATTGAGTTAGCGAGTGAATTAGTATCAGAGGAAGAAAAAGAAAAAAGTGAAAAAGAAAAAATCTTAAATAAGACTATTGAAGAACTGGATTTTTCAGTTCGTTCTTATAATTGCTTAAAAAAATCAAGTATAAACACATTGAAAGATTTGATTAAATATTCTCCAGAAGAAATTATAAAAATAAAGAATTTAGGAAAGAAATCTTTAGATGAAATAAAAGAAAAAATAAATAAATATGGATTTATCTTAGGAGAAAAAAAGCAGCAGGAGGATTTTTTAGGATGAGACATAAGAAATTAAAAGGAAAGTTAGGCCGCACTAGTAGTGAAAGAAGTTCTTTGTTAGCCAATTTATCTATTTCGCTCATAACTCATAAAAAGATTGAAACAACATATGCTAAGGCGAAAGAAGTTCGAAAATATATAGAGAAATTAGTCACAACAGCTAAAAATAATAATCTACAAGCTCAGAGAAAAATATTGAAAGTAATAAAAAATAGACGAGCATCTAAAATATTATTTGAAGAAATTAGTCCAAAATATCTAGAGAGAAATGGTGGATATACAAGGATTGTAAAGACTGGATTTCGTAAGGGTGATGCCGCACCTTTAGCTGTAATTGAGTTTATAGAATAAATTAATTACCAGATATCAAAAGGTTAAAAAGTTTTATATATATAATTGATTATACAACTTTTTAACCTTTTGATTTTTAATCATCTTTTTTCTCGTATTTGGTTAGTTGGTTACTTAGTTAGCTGGTTAAGAAAATATATTTAAGATAGAAAACTGGTTTTATAGTTTTGCGTTTTTCGTTTTTAATTTTTTGTTTTCTAAACTAATTAACCAGGTAACTAGTGTAGTGCGTCCAACACTTCTTTACATTTGGCGATCTTCGCCAAAATGCGCTCCACTGGAGCGCTCCAGACGAAAATCTTTGGATTTTGGTTGTGATTTTCCAGGTAGTCTTTGATAG
>JBGPSO010000008.1:0-18634 GCA_041490145.1 Atribacterota bacterium | reverse complement strand
CCTTCTTCATTAATATCGATAGCTTCTCCAGTGATAATCTTTTCTCCCATATTAATTTTTATCTTCCTCCTCAGGGTATGAGAATATAATTTCCATTCCTTCAAAATAGAAGAAAATTCTCTTCTTTTTAACCTTTCGTAATACTCTTCAAATTCTGCTAATAAAATTTGTGCCAACCTAACCCGTGAAATTTCTTTCCCTAAAAATTCTTGCAAAGAAATTATCTTCTCCTGAATATCTTCAGGAAACTCCCGATGATCTACATTCACATTTATACCTATTCCTACTACTACCCAATTTATCATATCTAATTCTGCACTCATCTCAGTTAATATTCCACAAACTTTTTTCTCATTTATTAATATATCATTAGGCCATTTTATCTGAGCCTTAATCTGAGCGCATCTCTCAATAGCCTTCACTATTGCCGCTGCGGTCATCAAAGTTATTCGAGGGATATAAGAAGGAGAAAGTTGAGGATATAATATTATGGAAAGCCAGATGCCTCCTACGGGTGAAAACCATCTTCGTCCCAACCGCCCCTTCCCGGCACTCTGTCTCTCGGCAATAATTATAGTACCTTCGTTTATTCCCTCTACTCTACGTGAGGCTTTCACTTTTGCGATTATATTGGTAGATTCTAATTCGGGGAAATAAAAGATTTTTTGGCCAATATAAACCGTGGATAAGCCATTTTTAATTTCTTGAGGAAGTAATAAGTCAGGACGGGAAATCAAACAATAACCTAAATTTTGATCAGCAATTATTTTATATCCCGTATTCTTTAGTCTTTGTATCTGTTTCCATATTGCCACCCGAGAGACACCAAATTTCTTCGCTAGAACTTCCCCAGAAATATACTCCTGTTCTTTTAAATATTTTAATATTTCCTTGGTCATTATCTTATAAATCCTTAAAACCGTGATAAAGGACCGTCCCCTGTCACGTTAAACGAGAGGCTAATAGCTCACTGTCTTTATCTATATCCTTAATTTGCTTAAAATCAATTACAAAAGAACCCTTGCTCTCTAATAAGGCCATCAAATTCTTTAAAGTCTTATCATTGCCTATTAAACTGGGAATGATAAAGGCAATAGTCTTTTTCTTTTCTAATCCTACACACTTTTTGATATAATCGATTAATTCAGAAGGCAACTCCCCTTTAAAAAAACTTATTACCGAGCAACCTATAAAAACAAGGTCATAAGGTAAAAGGTTACAAGCCATCGCTCCTCTTTCTGCTTTAATTACTTTTAACTCATTTCCTTTTCTTTCGATAAAAGAAAATATTTTTTTTACAAACAATTCTAATTTTTTGCTTTCTCCACTATAAATCAATGCTGCTCTCAAAATATTTCCTCCAACTTTGGTACAGGGGACTGGTACAGGGGACGGTTCTCTGTTCCTTTTAAAAAGGAACAGAGAACCGTCCCCTGTACTTTTCCTGTACTTTTAATCAAAAACTACTTTTTCTACCCCTTGTAATTTATCCAATATCTTATTGGTTATCAATTTTAAATGCTCAGGGCTTTTAACAAAATCTAAGTCATCAGCTGGCACATTTAAGATAGGACAAATATTAAAATTCTCTATCCATTCTTCATACAAAACATTTAATTGTTTTAAATATTCCTCAGAGATACTTTTCTCATAATCTCTCCCCCGCAGGGCAATTCTTTTCAGAAGGGTAGGAACTGAGGCCTGGAGATAGACGACTAAATCAGGAGGGGAAAGAAACTGAGTCATTATATTAAATAGTTCTCGATAATTCTCATAATCACGATTTTCCATAAATCCCTGCAGATTTAAATTTTTTGCAAATATATCCACATCCTCATAAATACTTCTATCCTGGACTACAGAGGTAGGACTTTTTAATATCTCTTGATGATGATTAAATCTCTTAGACAGAAAAAATACTTGGAGATGAAAACTCCACTTCTTCATATCTCCATAGAAGTCCTCTAAATAAGGGTTGTTCTCTACTACTTCATAATATGGTTTCCAACCCAATCTTTTGCTTAACAGATCAGTTAAACTTGACTTGCCACAACCAATATTTCCAGATACGATAATAAATTTTTTCATTTTAAATCATCCTCTTTATAGATTTGACTAATAATGTATTCAAGGTCTTTCTTTTTACTAACAAAATCAAGATCATTAGTATTAATTTTAATTAATTTTATTTTTTTATAATTATCGGGATAAGAAAAAAATTCTTGATAAGCTGAATTTAGTTTTTTCATATATTCATAAGAAATTTTCCTTTCAAAAGGACGATCCCTTAAAGTTATTCTCTTCATCAGAGTCTCGGTGCTTGCCTGCAGGTAAATAATTAAATCGGGGCTGGGAATATCTTTCACCATAATTTCATAGAGATGTTCATACATAGACAGTTCATTCCCAGAAAGATTAAGATGGGCAAATATTCTATCCTTAGCAAATAAATAGTCAGAAAAGAGTAACTGATTAAACAAATCTTGTTGGACTAACTCTAATTGCTGCTTATAACGATTCAACAAAAAAAATATCTGAGTTTGAAAGGCATATCTTTCAATATCATTATAAAATTTGGATAAAAAGGGATTTTCTTCTACTATTTCTAAATTATACTTAGCATTAAACTTTTTGCTTAGCAATAACACCAAACTTGTTTTACCTACCCCTATGGCTCCTTCCACTACAATAAATCTACTCTTAAGTTTTATCATTTATCCTACTCCTTTATTTTTTGGGGGTCAGGCCTACACTTGACACTTATTTGAAGTCCTAAGTTTTAAAGTGTCAAGTGTAGGCCTGACCCCGTTTGTAATTCCACTCATAAGTCAAGTATTTATTCTCTAAAAGATCTTTGAAAATTTTTTCTTCCGGTTCAGTTAATTTACTCTCTACCAATCTTACTCCAAATTCTTCTTCAAAACCTCGAGGAAGAATATTAGATAATTCTGAAAAATCTATTTTTCTCTTTAAAATCTCTTCTAAACTGGTTACTTCAAATTTTGATTTAAGTTTTTCTCTTATTTGAACAGAGGGAAAGTTAAAAACCGAGAATAATTTATCTTTTTCTAATTTTATCAATAAAGAGCCATGTTGTAAAACTACTCCGCCTTTTCTCACTTGAGCTGAACCAACAATCTTTTTGCCCTCAACCTGTACTTCATATTGGGAGGGAACGGAAAAACAGATCGACTTAAAATCTAAATGATGAATTCTGGCCTTATCTGATCTACCCAAAAGATTGTTCTCTAATTTACCTCTAAGAGGAACTAATTCTGCTTTTATTCCTAAATAAGAAAGACCTCTAATTATTCCCCCGCTAATCTTCTTATAAGTCTCTAAGATAGAATCATTAACCAAAGGATCATTTTCTTTAATTATAAAACTATAAGTCAATTCTTGATCATGTAAAACCGCTTTCCCTCCAGTTGGTCGACGAACAATATCAATACCTATATCCTGACAAACCTTTACATTTATCTCTTTCTTTAGATCCTGAAAATAACCTAAGGATACCGCTGGTGGAGACCATTGATAAAATCTGATAGTGGGAGGGACAAGACCATTCTTGTGGGCTATCATTATTGCTTCATCAACTGCCATATTTATAAAACCGCTATGATAACTATCTTTTATTAATCGCCATTCTACCAACTTCATCCACCTATTTTATTCTCTGATTAAGCGGGTCTGACAAACCAGCTTTTATAATAATATATTATAATTAATAAAGTTAAAAATAAAGTACTAGGTCTAGATAATATTTCAATTCTATAAAATATTTTAAAATCCTTCTTAAATTTGATAATATTTATTTTAATTTTTTTTAAGATAATAAAATAAGACTAACAAGCCAAAAAAATGTTAGCCTTATTGGTTATTTTATTTGTTAAATAGGTTACTTAAATACTGAGCAGGAACAACTTATTCTTCTAAAAATTAGTAAGCTATGTTATAATAATTCAACGCATCAAAGTATTATTTTGCCGAAAATATCTTGTATTTTTCTTAAATAATTTTTAAGGAGGTGAGTAAATGAGTTTCGGTTTTTTAAAAAACATTTTTGAAAAAAAAGGAGGAGATTCCACGGATATCCTCTGGATTTATACCCAATGTGATGAATGCGGAGAAAGATTTAAAACACTTATCAGAAAATATAATGACCTTTCTCCCACTTATAAAGAAGAAGGACCAGCCTTTATCTTTAGAAAAGAATTAATTGGTTCTTCTTGCCATAATAGAGTTAATTTATATTTAGGATTTGATAAAAATTACCGGAAGATATCTGAAGAAATCACTGGAGGTCATTTTATTGCCAAAGAAGAATACCAATCTTAAATTTTATATATAAAGGGGACAGTTCTATTTTTAACTATTTTAAAAATCAAAAACAAAAAATAGAACCGTCCCCTTTTTTCTAATAAAAGAAATTAATAATATTAAACCGGTTATTGCATATGTGTAATACATAATTTGTTTCTCTCATTTTTATATATTTAATTTTTTATCAATAGTCCCATCAGGAAGCATATTATCGGGATGATATTGGCTTTCCTCTTCCATCTTCCTTCTCTCACAATGCTGATAATTACCCCAACAATATTCTTCTACCCATTTTTTATCTAATTCCCCTTTTTCAAAATATCTTTTCATTGGGCAAACATTATACCATTTGCAGATATTCTTTTTTTCCATATGATTAAAATCCTTAAAATTAATCTGGCAAATTAATCTGAAAACCGACTCCGCCTGCAGAACAATTTTTTGAGAATAGACTAATTATTTTCTTTTTATTTTTTGTACAATGGATGGGGACAATTACGGATATATCTTTTAATAAATCATATTCCTCAAAATCGTGAAATCCTCCTATTAAAGCATAAATCTTTCCTAATTTATTTGCTGAGTTTAATATCTTATCTACTCCTGAATGAGCACAACCGGTGATAACTACAAAACCTTGAATAGTTGAAATAATTAGAGACTGTTCTTTAATTAAGGTTTTTGTTTTGTCTTTAATAAGAGAACCTTCTATTTCGCCGGTAGTATAAACTTTTGGACAAATTTCCCTTGATTTACTAATTTCATAAGTATTGCTTCTTTTTTTTATCTCTTCTTTTTGTTGTTTAGAAAAAGATTGAGGTATATAGGTTTCTAAATTTGCATTTAGGTTTAATAATCGAGCAAGACCTCCGCAATGATCCCAGTGATTATGAGAAAGTATTACAGAGTCTATCTCTTGAAGGTCTATACCCAATATCTGCATATTCGAAAAAAGCATATCACCATCCCAACCAGTATCAAATAAAATATTCTTCTCGTTGGTTTGAATAAAACAGGAAAAGCCCCATCCCGCTTTTAACCCTTTAATATTTTTTGCAATTTCATTGTCATAAATAATGGTAATTTTCATTTTCTACACCCCCACTTTATTCTCATCACGACAGCGCCGTGATGCTACTACGCCATTGATATAATACGCTGTACTAATGTCAAATAATTAGCTATTTCATTTGAGCAAGAATTAATTCTACTACTTTATTAAAAGCTTGTGTAGTTTCCGAATCCTTATATTGGAAAATATATGGTTTGCCCTCATCCGTAGAGTTTACCATATTTATATCTATGGGAATTTTACCTAAAAATGGCAAATTAAACTCTTTCGCTGCTTTTTCTCCTCCACCTGATTTAAACAAATCAATATTCTTACCACAATGGGGACATTTCAGTCCACTCATATTTTCTATAATACCTAAAATAGGTATCTTAAGTTTTCTTAAAAAATTTACACATTTGCGAGAATCTAATAAAGCTACTTCTTGGGGTGTAGTAACAATAACTCCTCCGTCTAATTCAGGAATAAGCTGACAAATTGATAAAGGCTCATCCCCGGTTCCGGGAGGAGAATCAACTATAAGATAATCTAAATTACCCCATTGTACTTCACCTAAAAATTGTTTTATAGCTATCGCCTTTAAAGGACCTCTCCAAATAAGAGGGGAATCAGAATTCTCAATTAAGGAAGCCATAGAAATAGCTACTAAATTAGAAGAAACGCTCATCGGAATTATTCCTTCCGGGCTTCCCTGCAATCTTTTCCCTTCAAAACCTAACATTTTAGCCACCGAGGGACCATGCAGATCAACATCTAATATCCCTACTTTAAAGCCTTTTCCGCTTAAAGCGCAAGCTAAATTGATTGCTACTGAACTTTTTCCTACTCCACCTTTATTGGAAAGTACTAAAATTTTATGTTTTATTTTAGACATATTTTCCTTAACTTTTTTATCGAGATTATCTTTCTCTTTCTTTTGTGGATTATTGATATTTTTTGCCATTTCTTCCCCTTTCTTTTCTTCTTAAATAAAACCTTATCCGTCTTTCCTTATTAGAAAAAAAGGGGACGGTTCTATTTTTAACTATTTTAAAAATCAAAAACAAAAAAAAGAACCGTCCCCTTTTTTCGAAAAGTTAAATTCATCTATTTTCATTTCCTTACTCTTATCACCACAAAAGAGCCTTCTCCATAACCTTCTTTTACAGGCTCGACATTTTTTATTTCATTTAAACTATGAAATATTGTTTGCTTAAAATTAAATTCTTTAAACCCAACCTTATTTAAATTATATACCACTTCCTTTACGGAATAGAAAGTGGCAATTTTGTAAAATACATTCTTTTTTTTATTTTGTTGGTATAATTTCCCCAAAGAGCTATCTTTATCTACAAATCCAACTATCAAATATCCTCCTGCTTTTAAAACCCGATGGGCTTCTTTAAAAGTAAGATTTAGGTTATCTACAAAACAAATTGTAGTAACCATTAAAGCAAGTTCGAACTGAGAATTTTTAAAAGGGAGCTCCTCTGCTGTTGCATCAATAACTTTAATTCCTTTTTGTTGCGCAATCTCTCGCATCCGAGGTGAGGGATCAACACCGGTTTTTATACCTAAAGGGACGGCAAATCTACCGCTTCCTACCCCAATTTCTATACCCTTCTTCCCTCGAGGTAATAACTCCTTAACAGCCTGAATTTCTGATTCATAAGCAAATTTATTGCTCTCAAACCAATCTTCATATTTCTTACTATATTTTTCAAAAGGTTCAATTCTGGCCATTTTACTCTCCCTTTTTCTATCTTGCTTTCAAATTAAATATATTTTTTTGTTTTATAAATTTTCTTATATAGAATTTATGTTCTTCATATTCTGATTCTACTAATTTATCTTGTTTAATCAATCTCTCTATAACCGACCAATCAGAATTAGCCCTTCTCAAAAAATCTTTCAATGCATCCTCTCTCATAGGATGTACTGAGGTAATACTTAAAATATCTTCTTCTACTTCACCGGTAAAGGCAAAGGCATTGCCTTCATAGCCAATAAGACATTCTACCTGATCAATTTTTTCCTTAAAGAGATTATAGCTCTGGTTCACCACTTCTTCTGAAGGAGACTGGACCCATCTATCTGCTGGAGGCCGGATAGGTAGAGATAAATAAGACCGGCTCGGCTTAAGTTGAGCTAAAAAATCAGCTACCCTCTCTATATGTTGACTATCATCATTAATATCTCTAATTAACATTGTTTCTGTTATTATTTTCCCTCTAAAACTCTCGTTAAATTTTAGCATACCCTCTAAAATAGATTTTAAGTATAGGTTTCGGTGAGGATGATTTACTCTTCGCCAAATCTTTTCTTCAACAGAATCTACTTTTAAAGAAACTAAATCTGCTTCTTTTAAATTTTCTCTCACCTGTTTTTGATCTATAAGAGAGCTATTACTAATAACGGCTATTTTAATCCCCAAAGATTTGATTAATTTAATCTCTTGACCCAAATTAATATCTAAAGTAGGCTCTCCATCAGGTACAAAAGTAAGATAATCAATAGATTCTCCTTTTTCTCTGCTTTTCTCTACTTTTTCCTGAACTTCATTAAAAATTTGAGAAGGAGGATAAAAAACTTGTGGCTGCACTTTCATATTAGAAGTTTTTCCTAGCTGACAATAAACACAAGAATACGTACATATCTTAGGGGGGATATTATTAATACCTAAACTGCGTCCTAAACGTCTGGAAGGAACTGGTCCAAAGGTAAGCATATTTTCTCCTTTGTGTTAATTAGTTAAATCCTCTAATTTCTGCCATATATTCTTTATCTCTTTAGCTGCTGTATTATCACTATATTCTACTACTGGCAATCCTTTTACTAAGGCTTCAGTTATTATATTATCAAAATGAATTTTACCTATTATCTCTACATTGGTATCTTGACACCATTCTTTAATTTTAGATGAATTTTTTAAATTAATATCATACTTATTTATTATAACTACCGTTTTCACCCCAAAATGTTGGGCTACTTTTACTACTCTTTCCAAATCATGTATTCCAGAGAGGGTTGGTTCGGTCACCACTACAGCTAAATTAGCTCCGCTGAGAGTAGCTATAAGAGGACAACCTATTCCAGGAGGACCATCTACAATTATTAATTCCAGATTATTTTTTTTAGCAATTTTTTGAGCATTCTGGCGTACTAAGGTAACTAATTTTCCAGAATTTTCTTCCGCGATACCTAATCTTGCATAAACTAAAGGTCCATATTTTGTCTCAGAAATATACCATTCTCCGCAATGATTTTCCCCCATTTGAATAGCTTGCACCGGACAAACCAGGGCACATAAGCCGCATCCTTCGCAAGATATAAGGTCGATTACAGTCTGGCCTTTGATTGTTTTAATAGCATCAAAACGGCAAACTTCCTGGCAGCGACCGCAATTAGTACATTTTTCTAAATCTATGCTGGGGATTAATCCGGCATAAAAATCATGTTTTTCTTTTATTTCAGGATGAAGTAAAAGATAAAGATTGGAAGCATCTACATCGCAATCAGCCATGACTTTTTCTTTGGCTAAAACTGCAAAACTAGCAGCAATAACTGTCTTCCCTGTCCCGCCTTTACCGCTTATTATAACTATTTCTTTCATTAAAAAAATACCTCGATTCTTATCGTTACAAATGTACCAAGAAGCTTGATGTTTTAAGATTTAGAAATTACTTCGTCACTAGGTTTTTCGAATAGATTCCTGCTTCCGCAGGAATGACAGATAAATAAATTATATATAAAAATATTAAATATTTTGAATAATTTTTTGAAAAAGCTGGATAAATTTTTGCTTATAAGAAGAATTTATTTGGACTATAGAAATACCTTGAGAATAGGCAACCGCAATTTCCTTATCCATAGGGATGAAAAGCAAAAGAGGAATATTGTTTTTCTTACAATATTCCTCTACTTTATGGTCTCCGATATCACACTTATTTAAAACCACACCACGAGGAATCTTTAATTTTTGAAGCACTTCCACCGCTAAAATAAGATCATGTAATCCAAAAGGAGTCGGTTCTGTAACTAATATAGTATAATCACTGTCCTTTATAGATTCGATGACCGGGCAGGAGGTACCCGGAGGAGCATCAATTAGGGTAATGTGATGATTTGTAATATCATTATTTTTTTCTTTAATGCCATCTTTATTAATTCTTTTTTTAATTTTTCTTATTATAGGAGGAGCCATCGGTTCTCCTATATTCAAACGTCCATCTATAAAACTAATAGACCCTGCTTTTCCTTCTTCTAAAATTCCTATTTCTCTTCTCTGTTCACTAATTGCATTTTCCGGGCAAAATAGCGTACAGGCCCCACAGCCATGACACAGCCCGGGGAAAACTAAAACTTTATTCTTGGTAACTGCGATAGCATTGAAAACGCAAACTTCCGCACATTTACCACAATAATTGCACTTTTCATCATCAATTTTCGGTACAGGGATTTTTACTGATTCCGAATTTGTTATAACTGGTTTTAAAAAAAGGTGAGCATTAGGCTCCTCTACATCACAATCTAAAAATTGCACATTTTTTTCTTTATCTTTAGCTAAAGCCAGAGCAAGATTAACAGCAATTGTTGTTTTACCAGTCCCACCCTTTCCACTGGCTACTGAAATTATCATTTAGTTTAATCCTTCCCTTTTATTCTATTGTTTTATCATCATAGCTCCACACTTAGGGCATTTAATACTACTGCAAGGAATACCTACTTGATGAGAAACTATAGCACCACAAGAAGGGCAAACACAATTGCCACCTACTCCTATTCCTCCGCCACCGCGGCGACCTTGTCCAGCACCTCTTCCTTGACCAGTTGCTGGCCCTTGTCCTAATGGACCTGTTCCGTCTCCTCTAGGCATATTTTCCACCTCCTTATTAACATCATCTCTACTTTTAATGAAAATGATTATCTTCGCCAGAGTGATCACATTCTTCTTTTTCTATTCCATATCCTTTCCCTGCGCCAGGTTTACAAAAAGATTCTCCTCCTTTTAATTCTCCCTGCGCAAATTTTTCTATCACTTCTGGAACCTTTCCTGTCACTCCCACTATAGGGATAATTTCTTTTTCGGCAAATAAATCCTGCGCTCTTCTACCCATACCTCCACAAATTATATATTTTGCTCCTTTTTCAGCAAGAAAATTGGGCAAAAATGCAGGTTGATGACCGGGATTATTTATCTCTTCTATTTTTAAAACCTTCCCTCCTTCAATCTCAGCTATAATAAAAGAAGGACATCTTCCAAAATGTGCCGATACAAAACCGGCATCGGTTGAAATGGCTATTTTCATTATATTTCTCCTCCAATTTTTTTTATTTCTTTTATTTCATACCTGAATGGGCAGAGGCATTAGGCTGGGAAATTGTTTTATAATCACCTAATTTAAATTTATCGATAGCCTCTTGAACTGTACCGTTTATTCCTGTTACTACCTCAATACCTGCTGCCTGTAAGGTTTGAAAGGCATTTGGACCACAGCTTCCAGTAAGAACAACCTTGACTCCTTTGTTAGCCATCATCTGACCAGATTGTATCCCTACTCCCCCCATACCTTGCGCATTAGAATTTTCTATTGCCTCAAATTCATCAGTATCAGTTTCTACTAAAATAAAGTAAGCACATCTCCCAAATCGGGGATCCACTTCAGATTTTAAATCTGAACCACTTGAAGTAATTGCTATTTTCATTTTTTCACTCTCCTATTTAGCAATTAACTTAATAAGTTAATTGCGTAATATGTAATGAGTAATAAGTAATTAAAAATCTATCAGTTGTCCGATAAGTCATTGCAAGGAGTGTAATAATCCTGCCCCTGCGAAAGCAGGGGAAGCAATCCCGTCGAGATTACCACACTCCCTGAGGTTGCTCGCAAGAACATTTGGAGATTAGGGGCCTATTCAATACGCCCCTACCTGCTTTATTTCTTTTCAGTTTCTTCTAATTCGGTGATACGTTTATTAATAGCCTCAAGTTCTTCTTTTAAAGCTTTTGCTTCTTCGGCTAACATCTCCATCTCTTGTTTAGGCTCTGCTGCTGGTTGGTAAAATCCGCCACCATAGGGCATAGGAGAAGCTATGGGATAGGGATATGCAGGCCAAAATCCTCTACCATATCCTCTTATGCCTCTACCGAATCCTCTACCATATCCTCTGCCTCTACCATAACCAAATCCTAAACCCAATCTACCTCCATAAGGATTCATAAATCCCGGCACTGGGTAACCTGCACAGTATCCAGCTCCTCTTCCAGTCATAGGACCTAATCCCCCTGGTCCAGTTCCATCTCCTCTGGGCATACCTTTCACCTCCTCTCTATTTTGTTTCTTTTCAAAAGATTTTTATTTATAATGATAATCATTTTCATTAAATTTGGGTAAAAAAAATGCATATTCATTCTTTACTAGTTGAACATTTATCACACAATCCATAAAATTGAATAGTATGATTTTTTATTTCAAAATTATACTTTTTCGAAAGTTCTTTCTCTGTTTTTTTTAGTAATTCTAATTCCTCATCTACAAAATCTGTATAATCGATTATCCGACCACAATTAATACATATTAAATGGTGATGATGTGATGGCTCCTTAGGACCACGAGATAACTCATACCTGGCTCGTCCATCGCCAAAATCAAATTTAAAAATTAATCCCATATTAACCAATAAATCTAAGGTTCGATAAACAGTGGTAAGACCAATAGCTGGATAAATATTATGTACTCTTAAATAGATATCTTCTGCACTTAAATGTTCTTTAGATTCATCTAAGACCTGTAAAATGATTTGACGTGGAATAGTAATTCTATAACCACAGCCTCTAAATTCACCGTGCCACCACCTTGCTGGTCCTTTACCCCATCTTCCTGGCATATTCATCCTTTCTTATTGATAATGATTTCCATTAACATAATATACTAAATAAATTTTTTTGTCAAATATTTTTTACAAACTAAAACCTAAAAGCTAAAAACCATAATTCAAAACTTATAGCTCTCTCTTTTTTCTTCTTTCTCTCTCTTCCTAACTATATACTCGATACTATATACTGTTTTTCAATATACAAATCGAGTAATGGTTGCTAAAATAATGGCTAAAATAAAAGTAAAGGCAATAGTAAATAAAGTGCGTTTACTTCCTATCTCACGCCACAGGACTGCAATAGTAGCTACACAAGGTATATAAAAGATAATAAAAATAGTAAAGGTCATAATCTGGGTTGTGGACATCACTGAGACAATATTAGCAGTTCCTAAGGCTTGGATCAACATTAACATAGAAAGTTCTTTACGAAGAATACCAAATATCAAAGTAATACCCACTACGAAAGGGAGACCAAGTAAAGAAGTTAGAGGAGAAAAAAAATAATTTATTAAAGTATCTACCCGAAAATAATGTAATAGACTTAAAATTGTGCTTCCAGCAATAAGTAAGGGCCAGGCTACCAAGATAAATTCCTTCATCCTGAGCCAGGTCTTAGCTAAAGCTACTTTTAATGAAGGAATATGATAAGCCGGAATTTCTAATATCATTCCCGGGGTTACTTCTGGCAGCAAGCGAGACAATATCTTTCCTGATATGATAATTACAATAAGATTTAAAATATAAATGGCTAAAGCTGCTTTAGGACTAATATAAAAAGCTACCAAAGCAAATATAATCGTCATTCTTGCAGCACAAGGAATCATAGTAGCTAATACAGAAGTAATAAAACGATCTCTTTCTGATTCTAAAATTCTAGTTGCCATTATGGCTGGGACAGTACAGCCATAGCCTAATATAAAAGGTATAATTGCCTTACCATGTAAACCAATTTTATGTAAGAAGGCATCCATAAGAAAAGCTATGCGGGGTAGATAACCTAAATCCTCTAAGATGGCTAAGCCAAACAAAAAGGGGAATAAATAAGGCAACACAATAGCTATCCCACCGGCAAGACCCTGAATAATGCCACTAATCACAGAAAATAATAAGGTTTCTGTATTGATACTCTTTCCAATTAAAGGAATTATGCTATAAAAATAATTAAGTAATGGCTTTTCCACTATTTTGCCCAAATTAAAAACCAAGTTAAAAAATAAATAAAAAATAAGGGCTAAAAAAATATACCCTAAAATTGGATGCATTAAGACATTATCTAGATAATCTATTAAACTTGCATGGGGCTTAGTAAGTGAAACTACAGATTCATAAATATTCATCGATAAATGATGCCGCTCAGAGGAAATAACTACATCAGAAGGTCTGCCGTGAACTTCTTTAAGCAAATTTTGAAAGTAATTAATCTCTTTAAAAATTTTTTTATCTCTATTTTTAAAATCTTCCATAAAATAACGATCATTCTCTAAATATTTAATAGCCAAAAATCGTTGAGGTACATTAAATTCTTTACTAATCTGTTTCTCATTAATTTGTGCCGATAATTTTTCTATCACTTCCTCTACATCTTTACTAAAGTTCAGAGTTTTGCCTATTTTCTTTTTTTCTCCCATCTTATAGGCTGTTGAAAAAAGTTCTTTTATTCCCTTTCCTTTTACCGCAATTACCGGTACTACTGGAAGACCTAAAATTTTAGACAATTTTTCAATATCAATTTTAATTCCTTTACGAACAGCTTCATCAATCATATTCAGACATATTACCATAGGTACTTTAAGTTCCAAAAGTTGAAGAGTAAGCTCTAAACTTCTACTTAACAATGAAGCATCAATAACATTTATTACCACATCAACATTACCATTTAACAAGTATTTTCTGGCTTCAAGCTCAGCCAGGTCAAATGAGGTTAAAGAATAGGTCCCTGGCAAATCCACTAACTCTAAAGTCTGACCAAAAAGATTAAATTTAGTTAAACTATAGGTTACGGTCTTTCCAGGAAAATTAGAAGTTACTGCCTTATACCCCGCAACACTATTAAAGATAGTACTCTTACCTGAATTTTGTTGTCCCATAAGAGCTATTTTCATTATCCTACCTCCACCGTTACTTTTCTTGCCACTCCTCTACCTAAAGCAACTTGATTGCCGTGAACACTAATCAAAATAGGTCCATGCATAATAGCACTTTTTTTTATAACTATTTCATCCCCAAAATGTATACCCAAACCTCCTAAACGTTGTCTTAATCCCCACCCCCCAGAAATATTAATAACTCTTACTTTTTGACTTTCCTTTACTAAATCAAGAGTAGTTATCATCTTAGTTTAATCCTCTCCTTATAATTTTTTGATAAATTACAGATTTTTTATAATTCTTTTTACTTTATAGCATATCTTTCTTTTTTAAATATTTTTGAAAATTCTCAGCCCATTTAGAATTATCTGGTAATAGATGTACAAATTCTATAAATTCGAGTAAACAATTGATAGTTTCTGGGGAAACATCATGCTCAAGCTTACAAGCGTCTTGTCGAGCATTTTCTTCACTAACCCCAATAATTTTCAAAAATTCCACCAATAAACTGTGGCGCTTTTTAATCTCTCGGGCTAATTTTTTACCTTTGTCAGTAAATATAATTCCACCATATTTCTCATATAATATATAATTATTTTCTGCCAATTTCTTAATCATCTCAGATACACTTGGGCGGGTTACTTCTAATTTATCGGCAATATCTTTTACTTTAATGTATCCTTTTCTACTCTGTAAATTCCATATCGCTTCCAGATAATCTTCCATATTTCGGGTAGTCATTTAATTTTTACTCCCCCTTCTTAATTACTCTTAGCTCTACTTAAAATTATTTTTAATCTAAAGGTTTTCCTATCATTATTAGGTATGCCTAACTATTCAAATAATATCACTATTGAATAAAAATTACAAGAATAAATTTATAAAATAATTCTCCAATTAACCAATTGAACAATTAATGAGTCGTTAGTAAGTCAGGCATCTCATCAATTTATTAATTATTATCTTTATATTATTAGCCAAAATAAAAATAGGAGGTTTAAAACCTCCTATTTTAAATCATTTCGAATAAATTTTTTAATAAAAATACTCTAATTTACCCACCCGAGAAAAACGGCGCTATAACAATTCTGTCACCATCTTCAATTTTATCAGTGGAGTTTATCTTCTCTCCATTGCGAATAACTACGAGGGGAAATTGCTTTTTTAGATTTATTTTAGATAATAATTCCTCAATAGTTATTGATTGAGGAAGCTCTAAATCTTTCTCACTAAATCCGGAATGATAGATTAAGTAACTGATAATTTTTAATTTAATCTTCACCATTTAAGTAAAATCCAATTCATTTACAGTTAGATTATTTCAAGGAAACAAACTTTTCCAGCTCGACAGACTCTTTTTCTAAATCCAGTTCCTGCATAGTCTTTTTCTTAGGAATACCTCTTTCGTCCCAATTCCGTAATTCGTAATAATAATCAAGTAACTGTCCATATTTATCCTTATCAAGGACTTTCCCAGCGATAATTCCTTCTTTATCAGCATTAGAAGGGTTAAACCAAATTTCTGGCGGATAGTCCCAATTTCTATCCCAATCAGGAAATTCTCGCACCCAGAAGGCCCGAATAAGAGCATAAATTCTATCTGCTACTTTCCAAAAATCATTAAGATTCCAATTCAATCCAGTAATTTTATTAAAATATTCTACATAGTGATCAATTCCCCAACCTAATTCAACCCAAGGGAATCGACAAGCCACAATAGTTTCAAAAAGACCCCCTCGAATTCTTTGTAATTCAATTACTTTTTTTGCCTTTCCTTTATCATAAGAATCTCTTATGGTCTCATTAATTTCATAAGTGATAATCCAAGCTTCTTTATGATGAGCACCAATAGAGGAGGTCCCAAAAGCTAAAGCCATGCCGGGGATGAATTTACAATTATAAGCTGATATTTCTAATCCTTTTACCTGCATGGCATAAGTGCTTGAACCTTGACCAATCTTTTCAGCCATTTTTTTAGTTCCCTGAGCAAGAAAATCTCCCTCTTCTTCCCTATAGGCAATTTTTCTCAAAAGTTCTTTGGCTTTTTCGGTTTCCCCAAATTTAAAGTCTCCTTTAATAACACCTTGTTTAATCACATCGGCATAAAAAGCTAAAACCCCTCCCGCTGAAATAGTATCTATTCCATAATCATCACATAGATAATTCAAGGAGGCAACTTGGGGTAAATCAAAAATTTCCAGGTCGCTTCCTAACATTCCAATATTCTCATAGTCCAATTCTGATTGATGTCCTTCTTGATCTAAAATAGCTATTCCGCAAGGCATACTACAGTTTGGACAGCCATAGGTAGCCACCCGAGCAGCATTTAGCCTTTCTCCATCTATTTTCCAGGCATCTTTAGAAGAAGTCTTTCTCATATTGCTTACTGGTAAAGCAGCTACTTCATTACACCAGGCTAAAACACCGGTAGTACCTTGTTTAGACCATCCAGTGTTTTGATCTATTTTTCTCACCTTTTTCAGATCACTATGCCCAAGCTCTTTCATAGCTTCTGGTTCAGCTACAGGTATATCTTTAGTTCCTTTAACTACAATTGCTTTTAAATTCTTGGAACCCATTACCGCCCCCATACCAGGTCTACCTGCAGCCCTTCCTTCCATACTACGAATCATTGCATATAAAACTTTATTCTCACCAGCTTGACCTATGGTGAGAATACCGGCCGAACTTCCATATTTTTCATTAAGCCATCCTATGCTTTTATATGAACCTTGACCCCAAATTTCGTTAGCCGGAAGAAATTCTATTTTATCATCTTTAATATATAAATAAGTGGGGATATTTGCCTTCCCCTCAATAATTAGAAGATCATAACCTGCTTTCTTTAATTGGATGGTCAGCCAAGTACCTAAGTTTCCATCTCCATAGCCTCCAGTAAGAGGGGATTTCGCAGCTACCACGGTCTTCCCAGTATTGGGAGCAGGAATACCTGCAATAGGACCAACAGCAACAATAAGTTTATTCTTTGGCCCCAATGGGTCGATTCCTGACTCTAACTCATCCCAGAGAATTTTGATAGCAAAGCCTCTTCCTCCAACCCATTTTTTGACAAACTGTTCGCTAAGTTGTTCTTCTTTAACTTTTTTAGTAGTTAAGTCTATCCTAAGAAGTTTACCGATCCAGCCTTTCATTTCAAAACCTCCTAATACCATAACTTACCTTAAGATTATAATTTAAATTCAGGTGTTTATTTTAAAATATATTTATACCCCTTTTAGAAGGAGGGACAAACATAACTATTCCTTTTGTCCCTCCTTACTTACTTATTTATTTATTTCGCAGTCATAGATTTTGCTAAATTCTCAGCATAAGCGGCTAAATCTTTTTCTTCGGTAAGAAAATGTTTATTTTCTGCGTAAGCTTGATCAATCTTTTTTAAGTCCCCGGAAAAATAAGCTTCTACTAAATTATCCTTGATTTTTCCTTCCACTTTTTTCAACCCTTCATTTAGTAAAGATAACAATTTTTTAGGATCTCCTTTTTGAACGGCATAAGCACAATATCCTTCTTCTCCGGTATAAATTACCCCCACCATTTTGAGAGGATTATTGTCGCTAAACACTTTTGCTACCGGAGCATCACAGATAAAGGCATCTATACGTCCATTAACTAAATCCATAACTCCTAAATCATTGGTCTCGTAAAGCTCTAATTTTACTTCCACACCTTTATCTATTAAATTATTTTGAATCCAATCAGCCTGGGTAGTGCCTCTTTGCGCCCCTACTTTATGTTCTTGGCTTAAAGCTGTAACAATATTAAGATCAGAATCATTCTTGACCATGATAGGTTGATCCGATCTCCAGTAGACGTCTGTAAAATCTACTATTTTAGCTCTTTCTGAAGTACTATTCATGGCAGCAGCTATGATATCAATTTTACCAGCTTGAAGTGCGGGAATTAAAGAATCAAAACCAAGATCGCGAAATTCTACTTGGTAACCTCCAAAAACCGCGATTGCTCTCATTAGATCCATATCTAATCCGACATAGTTACCGTTAGAATCAATCCATTCGAAGGGTGGATAATCAGCGCTGGTACCTACAATATAGGTCTTGCTCCCCTCCTGAGCAAAAATAGCTCCTGCTGTCACCAAGATAAACATTAAAATAACCATTAATTGAAAAATCTTCTTCATTTTTACCTCCTTATTCATATTTAATTAAACCAGATTTTCATTTATTCTTATACTTCTACTTCTTAGCAATTTTTCTTTATCCTCCTCCTTTATTTTTCTCTTATTTATCTATTTAGGTTAATGTTTTTTTATGTT
>JBGPSO010000007.1:0-19570 GCA_041490145.1 Atribacterota bacterium | reverse complement strand
TTACTGGATAAAACAATTCTTCTGTCTTTATCCATTCAACCTTAACTAATCGATCTTTTTCGGCGGAAATAAAATCAATATTAGAACAATCTATCTTATGTACAGATACACCTCTTCCTCTGGTAATATACCCAATTATTTCGTCACCAGGAACAGGATTGCAACACCGAGCAAATTTTATCATAACATCATTAATTCCTTGCACTCTAATACCTTGATCGATTTGTTTTTTTACTTTTACCGTAGGGAAAACTTGAGGGATTTTTTCTTGAGGGATTATTTTAGATAAAACCTGAAAGGGGGTCAATTTTCCATATCCAATATTCTCAAACATTGTCTCTAATTCTAAAAAACCTAATTCAATACTAGCGTTTTTTAATTTTTTAGTAAGTTCGGAAGAGGTTTCAATTCTATATTTTTCTATCTCTTTTTCTAAAATATCTCTTCCCTTTTGAATATTCTCTTCTCTCATCTCCTTTTTAAACCAGAGTCTAATTTTATTTTTTGCCCCTGATGTTTTTACTAATTTTAACCAATCCCTACTAGGATTCCGATTTAATTTAGAAGTTAATATCTCCACAATGTCTCCGCTCTTTAATTTATAATCTAAAGGCACTATCTTCTTATTAACTTTAGCCCCTACACAACTATGGCCAACATCTGTATGTATAATATAAGCAAAATCTATAGGGATAGAACCCGAAGGTAATATCTTTACATCGCCTTTAGGAGTAAAGGTAAAAACTTCATCCTGAAAAAGGCCAATTTTTAAGCTCTCCATAAATTCCTTGGGATCTTTTAAATCTTTCTGCCATTCTAATATCTGTCTTAACCAGGAAAGCCTTTCTTCTAATTTTTTATCTTTTTTTAAATCAATCTTTTCTTTATATTTCCAATGAGCGGCTATTCCGTATTCAGCAGTTTTATGCATCTCCCAAGTTCGAATTTGTATTTCTAAAGGTTCACCTTGAAATGTAACTACTGTAGTATGTAAAGATTGATACATATTTGATTTAGGCATAGCAATATAATCTTTAAATCGACCTGGCATAGGTTTCCAAATTGAATGCAATAATCCCAATATAGCATAACAATCTTTAACAGAATTACAAATTATTCTAATTGCTATTAAATCATATATCTGGAAAAAATCTTTTTCTCTCTCTTTCATCTTTTTGTAAATACTATAGATATTTTTTGGTCGACCGTGAATTTCTGCCTCTATTTTTACCTTTTGTAACTCTTTCTTTATAGTTTCTTTTATTGATTCAACATATTTTTCCCTTTCTAATCGATTTTTAGAAATCCTATTCACTACCGCCTTATATTGTATTGGTTCTAAATAAAGTAAAGAAAGGTCTTCTAACTCCCACTGAATCTTGGAAATTCCCAATCTGTTGGCAATGGGTACATAAATATCTAATGTTTCTCGGGCTATTTTTAATCTCTTAAAGGGCTGTATATATTGTAAAGTCCTCATATTATTTAGGCGATCTGCTAATTTTATCAGGATTACCCTTACATCTTCAGCCATTGCTAAAAACATTTTACGGAAATTTTCCGCTTGTTGCTCTTCTTGGGTTTTAAAAGAAATTCTGCTTAACTTGGTAACACCGTTAACCAGCATGGCTATTTCTTCACCAAATTCTTCTTTAATCGTAGATAATTGTGTATCAGTATCTTCTATTACATCGTGCAAAATTCCTGCAGTAATGGTAATCATATCAAGTTCTAAATCAGCTAATATTTTAGCTACCTCTAAAAGATGAAAAATATAAGGCTGTCCAGAATACCTATTTTGACTCTGGTGAGCTTTTATAGAATACCTGTAGGCTTTTTTTACTAAGTTTAGATCGGCTTGGGGAGTATATTGGGATATTCTTTTTAAAATATATCTTATTAAAGTTAATTCAGAAATAATATACACCTTCTTTGATTGAAGTGTTGTTTGTTGGTTACTTAGTTAGTTGGTTAGTTAGCTGGTTACTTAGTTAGCTGGTTAGCTAGTTTTATATTAATGCATTAACTAAATAACCAGGTAACCAATTAACCAACTAACCAAATATGCTATACGCTAAATGCTAAGCGCTATATAATAGAATACGAGATATGATATTGGTAGTTTAATCATATTGAACTAAAGAAAAAATATGGTATCCTTCTAATTTCTTTCGGGGATTTAAAAATTTAAGTTCAATTATAAAGGAAGCACCTATAACTCTTCCACCCAATTTTTTTATCAACTTAAATACTGCAGCTGTGGTACCACCGGTAGCTAAAAGATCATCAACTACCATAACTTTGTCCCCATTATTGATAGCATCTTTATGCATTTCCAATATACTCTCTCCATATTCTAACTGGTAAGATACTCGCTCCACTTCACTCGGGAGTTTCTCTGGTTTTCTAATGGGTAGAAATCCAACCCCTAATTGATAAGCTACTGGAGCACCTATAATAAAACCACGAGCTTCTATTCCGGCAATATAATCAATTTGATATTTACTACAGTACTTAGTTATTTCATCAATGCTATATTTAAAAGCTTCTCTATCTTTCAGTAGAGTAGTAATGTCTTTAAATTGAATGCCTTTTACGGGAAAATCTGGAATATTTCTAATTTTTTCTTTTAAATCTATCACTTTTTATCTGCCTCCTAAAAAATAGTTTTTATACCTTTTATATTTAATTGAATATTTTCTGTTCCATTCCATTTATTTAATTCGATATTAAAGGCTAAGTCTACTACCTTACTTTCAGGAAATATTTGGCTTCCCATTTTGCTTAGTCCAAATCCAATTCCTTCTAATATTTTGTTCTCTTCCTTAATTTTTAGTTTAAGGTGCTCTCTATTTTGACCAACCAACTGCCAATCGTATATCATGTTTTTAAAACTGCAAAATACAGGTTGAGGATTTCCCGACCCAAATGGTTCCAAAATATTGATATCTTTAATTAAGTTAAAATTAATATCACTTAATGAAATTTGGGCGTCTACTTCTAATTCTGGATTTAGATCATCTTCGTTAATAAATTCTTGAGCAATTTTATTTATCCTTGACTTAAACTCAGGAATTTTATTATACTCTATGGTGATACCCGCAGCTAACTGATGACCGCCAAAGTTTATCAAAATATCTTTACATAATTCTAGAGCTTTATATAAATGAAAACCTTTGATACTCCTTCCTGACCCTTTTCCTATTCCATTTTTTTTAGAAATAATAATTATAGGACGATTAAGCTCATCTACTAATTTAGAGGCTATTATACCAATTACCCCTTGATTCCAATCCTCTGAAGCAAGAACTAATACCTTATTATCTTCATCTTTTACTTGTTTAAAAGCAAATTCCCTAGCTTCCCTTAATATATTATCTCCAACATCCTGTCGGTATTTGTTTATTTCACTTAATTTTCGGGATAGATATTTAGCTTTAGATTCAGAATCAGTTAGTAGTAATTCTAAAGCCAATTTGGGATCATCCAATCTCCCTGCTGCATTTATTCGGGGAGCAAGAGCAAAATTAACTTCTTTGGTACCCAAATTGCCATAATCTACTCCACTCTCCACTATTAATGCTTTCAAACCTTCTTTATCAGTTTGATTAAGTACCTTTAATCCACACTTAATTAAAATACGATTTTCATCAATAAAGGGGACAGAATCAGCAATTGACCCCAACGCTACATAATCAAGCAGATTTCGTAAATCATCCTGATTTCTTTTCAATTTTAAATATAAGGCTTGAGCTACTTTATAACTTACCCCTACCCCTGCCAATTCTCTAAAGGGATAATTTGTATCATATTTAGGGTTTATTATTGCCATTGCAGAAGGAACATCTTTTTGGGGTTGATGATGGTCAATTACTATGACGTCTATACCATAATTATTGGCTTTCCTTATTTCACCAATAGAGCTAATTCCACAATCAACAGTAATAATTAATTTAAAATTATTTTCAAAGGCAATATTTATGGCCTTTTCATTTAGTCCATATCCCTCTTGAAAGCGATTAGGTATATAGTAGTACAAATTAAGGGTAAATTCCTTCAAAATAAAAAATAATAAGGCAATACTGCTTATTCCATCAACATCATAATCTCCATAAATTAATATTCTTTCATCACTATTTATTGCTTTTAATATTCTATCAACAGCTCTCTCCATACCTTTAAAGAGATAAGGATCTCTTAAATCTTTCAGGTCTGCTTTCAAAAATCTTCTAGCACTTAACACTTCCTTTGTTCCTCTATTGATTAGTAATTGTGCTAAAATTGGAGAAATATTCAATTCTTTAGACAATTCTGATTGTAATTTTTTATCTTCTTTAAGTATATGCCACTCTATTTTCTCTGCCCTCCCTCCTCGTATCGCGTATTGCGCGTAAAAATAACGTTACGAGATACGAGATACTATATACGAGATGAATTTATTCTGTCTTCTGACTTCTATTTTAATTTACTAATTAAGGTTTAAATATTCTAAAAATTATGGTTAGAACAATGCTTATTAAAATAGATAAGCCTAAAGGGAAGTAAAAGACAAAATTTTTTCGTTGAATTACAATATCCCCAGGTAATCTGCCAGAAAAAGGTAACTTCCCCACCAATAAAAATATAGCTCCTAAAATGATCAACACTACTCCAAAAAGTAGTAGCGTTTTACCTAACATATTAAATTCAGGCATTTTTAACTTCCCATTCAAAAAAAATAATTACTCATTTAGAGATAGCATATTCAACAAAATTTATATCTTTTAATTTTAAATTAATAATTTTTACATTTTATGTATTTTTCTATTTATTATGATACAATTTATAGCATTCTGATTCTGGCTCCTGGCTTCTGAATTCTATCTATTCTAATATTTATTCTTACTTACCTATTCAAACTATCTTTAACAAATTATATTATTTAGTTTTATTTATTTCTTACTTTTTTTTACTAACTATAATTCCTTTTTGATGCACCTTAAATATTTTGTTCCACTCTATTAATAAGGGAAGGGCAATAAAAATAGAAGAATAGGTTCCGGCAACCTCTCCTAAAAGCAAAGCTAAAGCAAAATCAGAAAGTATAATCCCTCCAAAAAAATATAAAGTTAAAATTGGAAAAACCATGGTTAAGTTTGTAAATATTGTTCTAGTTAAAGTTTGATTAATACTAAGATTCATTAAATTTTCAAAAGTTTCTTTGGTTTTAAACTTTATATTTTCTCTAAGCCGATCTAAAATTATAATGGTATCATTTATAGAAACTCCTATTATAGTGAGAATTACTGCAACTATCTGCATATTAATTTCCTTCCTCAATAAAGAAAAGATACCTAATACAATTAAGCAATCATGCAAAAGCGTTATTAGCGAAACAACGGAAAACCTAAATTCAAATCTTACCGTAACATAGATAACAATCCCTATAAAGGCAAAAATTACAGCATAAAGTGCAGATCTTTTTAAATCTTCTCCAAGAATTGGACCTACTGTTTCCATACGTAGCACTTCCGGATTAGCCAATTTTTCTTTTAAAACTGATAAAATTTCTTTTCTTCTCTCTGTATTAATATTCTCTGTTCGTATAATAAATTCATTCTCAGATAAACTTTGAATAGTACTTTGACTCAAATTAGATTCACCTAAAACCTTTCGAATCTCCTCAGTGGAAACTGGTTTATCAAATCTTAATTGAAGTAAAGTCCCTCCGCTAAAATCAACTCCCAATCTAAGTCCCTGAAAAATAATTGAAATTAAGCCAATCAAGATGATAACTGCGGAAATGGTATAGGCTATTTTTCTATTCTTTATAAAATCAAACTTACTGTCCCTAAATAAATCCATTAATATATCCTCCTTAACTACTTCTATAATAAAGCTTTAGGGCTAAATTTAAATTTATTAATTATTAATTCCAAGATAATTTTAGTTACTACAATGGCGGTGAACATACTGGCTAAAATACCTATACTTAAAGTAACTGCAAATCCTTTAATTGGTCCAGAACCAAAATAAAATAAGGCAAATGCACCAACTAAAGTAGTAAGATTAGAATCAAGTATAGAGGACCAGGCTTTATAAAAGCCAGCATCAAGGGAAGCTCGAAAAGTTTTCCCCAATCTTAACTCTTCTTTTATTCTTTCAAAGATCAGTATATTTGCATCTACTGCCATACCAATAGTAAGGATTATCCCAGCTATTCCAGGAAAAGTTAAAGTAGCTTTTAATCCAGCTAAGGCTCCAATAATTAATAACATACATACAACTAAAGCGAAATCTGCTACTAAACCAAAACCCTTATAATAAATTATCATAAAGATTAAAGTTAATATCAATCCCGCTATTCCGGCTTTTATTCCTTTGGCAATAGAATCTCTACCTAAACTTGGTCCTACTAATCTGTTTTCTAATATTTCCATTTTAACCGGTAGAGCACCAGACCTTAAAAGTAAAGCTAACTGTTTTGCACTATCTACGGTAAAATTACCCGTAATTTCAGCCTTACCATCGAGTATCGCTTGTTCTACTCGAGGTCGAGTTATTTCTTTTCCGTCTAAACTAATAGATAAAATTTTACCCACATTATTTTTAGTAGCTTCTCCGAATTCTTTAGCTCCAATTTTATCAAATTCAATCAAAACAATAGATCGGTTAAATTGGTCAAAAGATGCTTTAGCATTTATTAAATTCGCCCCGGTTAATTGAGTTTCTCCCTTTTCATTTTTAAACTCTAAAAGAGCAGTTTTACCAATTATTTCTGCCGCAGTGTCAGAGTCTTCTACGCCAGGTAACTGAACTAAAATACGTCTTTCTCCCTGCCTCTGAATTACCGGTTCTGAAACTCCTAATTGATCAATACGATTTCTTATAATCTCTAATGCTCTATTTACCGCATCATTATCCACTGGTGCATTGGGAGTATCTACACATTCTAAAATAATCTGAGAACCTCCTTGTAGATCTAACCCTAAATTTATTTTCTCCTTTAGAGGAAGCGATAATAAAAGGGCAACAAAAATTACTATAAAAACACTGGCTACCCTCAAGGTTTTAGTCCAATTCATATAAAAAACCTCTCTTTCTAATTTTTTCTGTCTTTTTATCTTTTAAACTATTTATTGCTTTATTATACTTTAACCTTATCATTATAATATTTTAATATTTTCTTTGTCAACGAGACCGTTTATGAAAAACATCTTACTAATTAAAGAAATAAATAATTTAAAGGCAGGTATTATTTATTTAGACCTGCCTTTAAATTATTTATTATAATTATATTTACTCTATAATACTTACTTTTTTCCTTAAAAAATATCTTTACTTTTCTCTTTTAACTCCGATAGCACTACGAGTAGTATTTATAACTACATCTTTGGCAATCTCTAAGGTTAAAACATCGCCTTTAATCTCTCTGATTATTCCATACAAGCCACCAATTGTAATAACCTTATCACCATTTTGTAAACTGTCTAGTATTGATTTATGTTTTTTTTGCTTTTGTTGCTGAGGACGAATAAGGATAAAATAAAATATGGCAAATATAATAATCAAAGGTAAAAATTGTTGAATTGATTGCATTTTTTATAATCACGCCTTTCCTTTTTATTTTAAAATTTCCTTTAAATTATACACAATTTTATTTTATTTAGCAAATTATTTTTAACTATAAGATATTATTAGTTACCCATTTATCTTATTATTAGCTGATTTCTGAATACCCTCTCCTGACTTTTTTTATTAAGTAATTAACCTAAATAATTTAAAAGGAATTCCTCTTTAAATTCCTCTAATCTGTCCTCTAATAAAGCCAACCTTATACTCTTCATCAAAGAAGACATAAAATAAAGATTATGAATGGTTCCTAAAACTGAAGCAAGTATCTCTTTAGACATATATAGATGACGGAGGTAAGCCCTAGTAAAATTTTGGCAAGTATAGCAATTACATTTATTATCTAAAGGTGTAAAATCATTCTTGTATTTAGCGTTAGTTATGGATATCTTGTCAGAAGAAGTAAATAACGAACCATTTCTTCCATTTCTAGTAGGTAGTACGCAATCGAACATATCAATTCCTCTTATTACTCCTTCTAATATACTTTGAGGTGCTCCCACTCCCATCAAATATCGAGGTTTATTTTTAGGTAAACGGGGAACAGTATAATCTAAAACTTCGTACATTAATGGTTTTGGTTCACCTACACTTAATCCACCAATAGCATATCCAGAAAAGTTTAATTCCACTAATTTATTAGCATTCTCTATTCTTAAATCTTTAAAAGTTCCTCCTTGAACAATTCCAAATAAAGTCTGATTAGTATTATTATGTATTTCTTTACACTTCTTAGCCCACTTAATATTCCTTTGAGCAGCAACTTCTACCTGATATTTTCCAGAAGGATAAGGGATACATTCATCGAAAGCCATCGCTATATCAGAACCTAAAGCCATTTGAATTTCCATAGCTTTTTCAGGACTTATAAAATGCTTAGAACCATCAATATGCGAATTAAAAAATACTCCTTCATCATTTATCTTATTTAATTTCCCTAAACTAAAAATTTGAAAACCTCCACTATCAGTTAATATGGCTCCTTTCCAACCCATAAATTTATGCAACCCACCCGCTTCCGCAATCAAATTATGTCCTGGTCTTAAATAAAGGTGATAAGAATTGCTTAAAATAATTTGAATACCTAATCTTTCTAATTCTCGAGGAGTTATAGATTTAACTGTTGCTTGAGTTCCTACTGGCATAAATATTGGAGTATCAACTACTCCGTGAGGAGTATATAATTTTCCTAACCTTGCTTTAGTCTTTTTACATTCTTTTATTACTTCAAATTTAATAGCCAAATGTTTCCACCATCTTAATCTTTTAATTTATTTTGTAGTGGTCGAATTTATTAGAATTCAGGAGTCAGTAGTCCGAATTCAGAATATACGAAATACGAAAACAAATTTATATTCTGGCTCCTGACTTCTGGATTCTGACTTCTCTATATTAAGAATTATATTAATTTTATTAAACTAATTTAATTTATGTTCCAGTTTTTACTTATTTTGAATTATATAATCATCATCGCGTCTCCAAAACTGTAAAATCTATATCTTTTTCTAATCGCTTCTTGGTATGCTTTTAAAAGGAAATCCTTGTCAGCAAAAGCAGAAGCAAGTATTAGAGGAGTTGATTGAGGAAGATGAAAATTGGTAATCAATACATCTATAACTTTAAATTTATATCCGGGATAAATAAATATCTCACTCCACCTACTACCACTTATAACTTCATCCTTATCAATATTAAAAGCTGATTCTAAGGCACGCGTTGTGGTAGTCCCTACTGAAATAATCCGTCTTTTTTCACGTCGGGCTTGATTAATTTTTTCAACAACATTAGGAGAAACATAGTAAAACTCTGAATCCATTTTATGTTCTTCTACTTTTGAAACTCTTATAGGTTCAAAAGTTCCTCGACCAAGATGCAAAGTTAAATAAGCTATTTCAACACCTTTATAAGTAAGTTCTCCTAATAAGGATTTAGTAAAATGAAACCCGGCAGTGGGAGCAGCTATTGAACCATCTTGAAGGGCATAAACCGTTTGATAGTCATCTTTTTTCTTCAATTTTTCCTTAATATAAGGTGGAGTGGGCATTTGCCCAATTTTATTTAGTACCTCTTTAAAATTACCTCTAAAAACAAATTGAATAAAATAGCTACCTTTTTCTTTGTCTTTACCTTCTATTGTCCCCTCTAATTCAGTTCCAAAGATTATTTTAGCGCCTAAATGAATAATCTTCCCTGGTTTTACTAAAACTTCCCAATATTTATCTTTTAAGAACTTAAGAAGCAAAATTTCTACTTTTCCCTTAGTATTTTCTTTAAAACCATATAATCTTACTGGTAATACTTTAGTATTATTTAAAACTAACAGATCACCTTTTTTAAGATAATTTTTAATGTCTTTGAAAATTTTATGTTGGATTTCTTTTTTACATCGATTTAAAATCATCAAACGACTATGATCTCTTGGTCTAATTGGCCTTTGAGCAATAAAGCCCGGAGGAAGGTAATAATCAAATTCTTTTAATTGCATTTTCTACCTATTTATCTATTTTAATATTTTTTTATAATTTTTATTCCTTTATAATAATATTTTAATATATCTTGATACTTGACCCCTTGTACGGACATACCGTAAGCACCCCATTGCGACATCCCAACTCCATGCCCATTCCCTAAACCAGAGAATAAAAAAGTCAAAGGAACATCTATTTTATCGATTTCCACCTCATATACTGCCTCTTCCTTCTTATTTTCTTCCTTTCTCTTCTTCATTAATTCAATCAATTCCTTAATAGTCCAATCTTTTTTTTGTTCTAAAATATCTTTTATCGACTCTTTTTGATCTTCTTTCTTCTCAATTCTCTCTTTACCTTCTGTATTATTCATAATGTTTAATTCTTTCCCTATTACCTTAATATCAAAAAGAGTACTTCTGATTAAATCTAGCCCAATTAATCTTCTTAAATCATTGGCTTTTATATAAATAATTTCATTATTCTCAGAGGTGAAAGCTAATTCATTTATCCTGCCAGTTTCGCTTTTTTTAGCTATTTTAATAGAAGCAACTGAATCTATTTTATAACCTTCTTCTTGTAGTTTCTCCGTTAAATTTTTTTCATTTATAGAATACTCCCAGGTATGATGGGGTGAAGAAGCTTTTTCTTCAAATATTGATTTTACACTTCTTAAATAAGGCATATAACTTCCCCAAACATTTTCACTATCCTCGGTATAGCCTCCACTATCAGAATGATAAACTGCATTAATTGGTTTTCCATTATAAACCATAACTAAACCTCTTGTTTCATCAACCGCTCTATTAGTTAAAGTATCTTCGTGATTTACTCCTCCATAAGCTTGACTATTGGTAGTAGCGCAGATATTATAGTCTTTATCAATATATTTATTCATATTAATAGTAAAGATAGCAAAAGTTCTAGAGGCAATAGCTTGAGCTTTTAAGGCTTCTGCCGGCCACTGAGGAGATATTTCTTTTTTTAAAACTCCATAAAGATATTCTTCCATACTTATAATATTAATAATATTTAATTTTCTAGAAACTTTATCAATATCTACTTCAATATCCCCTCGATATCGATACTTTTGTCCATTAATTAAAACTATAATTTTAGTTTTTCCCACTGGAACAATTTTTATAGGACCAGAATAAACACTTTTCCCTAAAATTTCTATCCCTTTTTCATGAGGCAACATCTTAATTATCTTATTATTTTCTTCACCTATAAGAACTTCCGATTTTAAATTATAAATCTTAAAAACGCCATCTCCTGTTATATTTAATTCATCTTGATTTAAAAATATACCTACTCGAAGCAAGGGTATTTTTTCTACAGCTGAAATATTTCTATTAAATATAAAAATCCAAAAAATGCTTATCCCTAAAAATAAAAAAAACTTTTTTATCTTTCCTCTTTCTGTTTTTCCCAATTGATCTATCTCCTTTTTAAATTCTTCGTTCGTATGAGATATGCTCTCCTTCTTAATAAAATTTACTATTATTTTTCATAAAACTAAAAACTCAAAGCGAAAAGCGAAAAACCATAATTCAAAATTCAAAATTATTTTTCTTAATTTTAAGCTTTGAGTTCCAGTTTTGCGTTTTGCGCTTTACACTTTACGCTATTATTTTCTATAACAATTTCCCCTGCATATCTTTTTTTCTTTTTTTATCAAAATGTTTATAAGTTAAATCTGTAGCTATTCTTCCCTTAGGTGTTCGATGAAGAAAACCCTTTTGTAAAAGATATGGTTCGTAAACATCACAGATAGTATCTGCATCCTCACTAATGGAAGCAGCTAAGCTTTGTAAACCTACTGGACCACCTGAAAAATTTTCTATTATAGTAAGTAATAATTTTTTATCTATATCGCACAAGCCAAAATTATCAATTTCCATCATATTTAAACCATAATCAGCAATTTCTTCAGTAATAATTCCTTCGCCTTTTATTTGAGCATAATCACGAAGTCTCCTTAAAAGTCTATTAGCGATACGAGGAGTACCTCTCGATCTTTGGGAAATTTTTTTTACTGCTTTTTCTGTTATTTTAACTTTTAAAATTTGGGAAGATCTTATTACTACCTGTTCAATTTCATCTTCCTGATAATAACCAACTCGAGTGATAACCCCAAAGCGACTTCTTAAGGGTGAGGTAATCAACCCCGTACGAGTAGTAGCTCCAATAAGAGTAAATTTTGGTAGACTTATACGTATGGAACGTGCGCTTGGACCTTTACCAATCAGAATATCCAATTCGAAGTCTTCCATAGCGGGATATAATATCTCTTCAACTGCTCGGCTTAGTCGGTGAATTTCATCTATAAATAAAACATCATTTTCTTGTAAATTAGTAATTATTGCCGCTAAATCTCCTGCTCTTTCAATAACTGGGCCAGAAGTCATTTTAATATTGACACCCATTTCATTAGCTATTATATAAGCCAAGGTAGTTTTACCTAAGCCTGGAGGACCATATAAAAGAATATGATCAATTGGTTCTTTCCTTTTTTTAGCAGCACTTATATAAATTTTTAAATTCTTTCTAATATTCTCTTGACCAATAAATTCTTTAAAAAATTTTGGCCTTAAATTTGTATCTAAATCTGGTTCTTCTTTTCTTAACCCCAAATCAATAGTTTTTTCTTTTAATTCCATTTATTTTCTCCGTTAAATATTAAAAATACTTTTTATAATAAATTTAAAAATTAAATAAAACTAATCATCGTTAAATAATCCTTAAGGATTCTCGAATTAATTCTTCTACATTTAATTTTTCTTTAAATTTTTCTTGAGTTTTTTCCACTGCAGACATTGCTTTTTTGTGGGTATAACCTAATACTTTAAGAGCGTCAATAGCATCTTTTATGATCTCGGGTGTAAAATTTTTTTCTAAACTTTTCTCTATAAAAATTACCTTACTTATTTTCTCTTTCAACTCTAAAACAATTTTCTTGGCTAACTTATGACCAATTCCTACTATTGTGGTTATCGATTCTAAATCTTCTTGAAGAATTGCTTTACTAAAATCATCAGGAGTCATTTTAGATAAAATATTTAAACCTACTTTTGGACCTACGCCAGGTGTACCAAGCAGCAATCTAAAAAATTCTTCTTCTCTTTTACTTAAAAATCCGTATAACATTATTTTATCTTCTCTTAAATATAAATAAGTATAAATTTTAATTTTATCTCCGGTTTTTAAGACCAGATTATCATAAGTAGGAATATTAATTTTATAACCAATGCCACCTATATTTAAGATAAGATAATTTATTGCGACTGTATCAACTATTCCTTCCAGAAAAGTTATCAAATTTAAACCTCCTATAATAATAGTTAGCTGGTTACTTGGTTAACTAGTTAAATGGTTTGTTATTTACCCAGTTATCCAATTGACTATTAAATTACATAATATGTGAGATGTAACAAGTAACCTATTTTTTATTCAGAACTATAATCTTAATTACTCATTATATATTGCTCGCTACTTATTCTTATACGCTAAACGTGATACTAATTTTTTCTGGTTCCTTTTTCTATTTTCTTAACCAGCTAACCAGGTAACTAATTAACCAATTAACTAATTCTTTAAGAGATACGATTCACAAGATACGAGAAAGGTTATTCAATACTTAGTATGTATATGACAAATCGCTATCGCTAAAGCATCTGCTGCATGATTAGGATGAGGAATTTTAGGTAAATTGAGTAAGACTTTAACCATCGATTGAACTTGATATTTTTCCGCCCTCCCATTTCCTACAGTAGCTTGTTTAATTTGTAATGGAGTGTACTCATAAAGTTCTAATCCCATTAAAGCAACCGTTATAGCTATCATACCTTGCACTTTACTAACTGTAAGTGCAGTTTTAGTATTCTTATTAAAAAATACTTCCTCAATGCTAACTTCTTGAGGATTGTATTTTTCAATAATTTCCTTTATTTTATAATATATTTTTTTTAATCGAAGAGTAAAAGTATCTTTCTTATTAGTTACTATACATCCATAATCAATTAAGGTAATTTCCTTTTTTTCATATCGTATTAGACCGTATCCAGCATTAGCAAGTCCAGGATCGATACCTAAGATAATCACAACTTCTCCTTGCTGGTTGATATTTCTTCCATAATTTCATCGGCAATATTAAAATTAGCATAAACCTTTTGCACATCATCCTGATCTTCTAATTGTTCCATTAAATTAAGCATTTGTATTGCTTTTTTACCTTCTAAATCTACAGTAGTTTTTGGAATTAAAGTAACCTCATCATTAAGCAAACAATTAATACTATGTTCTTTAATTAAATTATTAAATTTTACATAATTTTCAGGTAGAGTAATAACTTCGATATTTTTCTTATCAGTCTTTACATCTTCAGCTTCTGCTTCAAGAGCCAAGTCTACAATAGTATCTTCGTCAACTTTATCCTTTTCAAAGATAAAATACCCTCTTTTATCAAACATCCATGCTACACAACCATTTTCGCCTAAGTTACCCGCATTTTTAGAAAAAATCCTTCTAATCTCTGGAGCTGTTCTATTTTTATTATCAGTCAAAGTTTCTATTAAAACTGCAACCCCTCCTGGCCCGTAACCTTCATAAACTATTTCTTCGTAAGAAACTCCTTCAGCTTCACCAGTTCCTCGTTTAACAGCTCTTTCAATATTTTCGTTGGGCATATTATTTTCTTTTGCTAATTGGATAACAGTTTTTAATTTTACATTAGCCTCAGGATCTCCTCCCCCTGAGCGAGCAGCAACAGTTATTACTCGAATTAATTTAGAAAATAATTTTCCTCTCTGATTATCCACTTTACCTTTTTTTCTTTTAATGGTACTCCATTTTGAATGTCCAGACATAATTTATTTCTCCTTATATATAAAAAATATTAAAACAATTTTAACCTGATTTATTTTTTAATAATTTTAGCATATTGGAAGATTAGTTTCAATTAGAGGAGACACTAAAATTAATGGTAATTTAGGTTACTTATTATAATATTTTCTTTGATTATAAAGAATTCTCTATATATCTAAAAGTGTAAAAATTTTAAAAATAAATTATGAGGAAAATTTAAATATTTTTTAAATTTTAAAAATCAGGGATTGATGGTGTATTTCGTTTATGTTCACTGGTAATTATTTTGTTTTGAATCACTTCTTCTATCATTTTATTATTTAATTCCTCTCCATTCAAATACTTATCTAATTGCTCATAACTTACACCAATTTCCTCTTCATCGGTTTGACCTTTCCAAAGACCTGCAGAAGGAGGTTTACTAATAATTTTTTTTGGAATCCTTAAATATTCTGCTAATTCTCTAACTTGATTCTTCAACAAAGTACCTAAAGGTAAAATATCTGCTCCTCCATCCCCATATTTAGTAAAATATCCCACCATTAACTCAGTTTTATTGCCCGTTCCGACAACTAAATAATTTAATTTATTAGCAAAATAATACAAAGTTATCATTCTTAATCGGGGTTTTATGTTTTCTTCTGCCAATTCAAAACTGGCTTTTCTTTCTTTACTGTCTAATAATACAGAAACAAATAAATCATATATTTCTGACAAATCAATTATTTTATAAAAAATATTAAACTTTTTAACTAACTCTAAAGCATCATCAAGATCTTTATTTATACTGTGACAAGGCATAACTAAAGCTAAAGTATGTTTGGGAAAAACTTTTTTGCACAATACTGCTACTACTGCAGAATCAATTCCTCCACTTAATCCCAATACTACTCCCTTAGCTTTTGCCATAGTTACCTTGTTTTCTATCCAATCACTTAATTTTTTTTCCAAATTTTCCAATCCATCTATCCTCCAATCTGCCAATCTACCAATTTATCAATTCTCCAATCTACCAATTTACTAGTCGATAGTGAATAATACTATTTGAAGGTATTTGATTTGGTATTAATTCTTCAACCGGGTAACCGGTAAACCGGTAAACTGGCTAACTATTCTTACACTATACGCTCTACACTAAACGCTAAACGCTATACGCTACTAACCAAATTATACACCAAAAGTAAATAAAAATAAAAAATCCCGGCAGTGTCCTACTCTCCCACAGGATGACCTGCAGTACCATCGGCGCTGGAGGGCTTAACTACTGTGTTCGGGATGGGAACAGGTGTGGCCCCTCCGCCATTACCACCGGGAAAATTAACCGAGGGTATAAGGTATATAACGGTCAAGTCCTCGACTTATTAGTATCAGTTAGCTTTAAGACATTACTGTCCTTACACTTCTGACCTATCAACCGGGTAGTCTACCCGGAGTCTCTCTCTGGATAAATCCAGAAGGGATACCTAATCTTGAGGTGGGTTTCACACTTAGATGCTTTCAGCGTTTATCCCGACCGAACATAGCTACCCAGCAATGCCCTGAGCAGGACAACTGGTACACCATAGGTTCGTCCACCTCGGTCCTCTCGTACTAGAGGCAGACCCTCTTCAAGTATCCTACGCCCACGACGGATAGGGACCGAACTGTCTCACGACGTTCTAAACCCAGCTCGCGTACCGCTTTAATTGGCGAACAGCCAAACCCTTGGGACCTGCTTCAGCCCCAGGATGCGACGAGCCGACATCGAGGTGCCAAACCTCCCCGTCGATATGGACTCTTGGGGGAGATAAGCCTGTTATCCCCGGAGTACCTTTTATCCGTTAAGCGACGGCACATCCACTAGTTACCGCCGGATCACTAGGCCCTGCTTTCGCATCTGTTCGAGATGTCTCTCTCACAGTTAAGCCTCCTTATGCCCTTACACTCTCTGGTGTGATTTCCAACCACACTGAGGAGACCTTGGGACACCTCCGTTACTCTTTAGGAGGTGACCGCCCCAGTCAAACTACCCACCAAATACTGTCCCTTTGCCGGATAACGGCGAAAGGTTAGAACCCAAACATGCCGAGGGTGGTATTTCAAGGATGGCTCCAGAGAAGCTAACGCCCCTCTTTCATCGCCTACCACCTATCCTACACAGAACATGCTAAAGTTCAATATCAGGCTATAGTAAAGGTTCACGGGGTCTTTCCGTCCTGTCGCGGGTAGTAAGCATCTTCACTTACACTACAAATTCACCGAGCCCCTCGTTGAGACAGCGCCCAAGTCGTTACGCCATTCATGCAGGTCGGAACTTACCCGACAAGGAATTTCGCTACCTTAGGACCGTTATAGTTACGGCCGCCGTTTACTGGGGCTTCGGTCAGAAGCTTCCCCTCACCGAAGGTGAGAGTAACCTCCTTCCTTGACCTTCCAGCACCGGGCAGGCGTCAGTCCCTATACATCATCTTTCGATTTAGCAGAGACCTGTGTTTTTAATAAACAGTCGCTTGGGCCGTTTCTTTGCAACCCCTTCAGGCTTGTTGAGTAAATCAACTCACCCTAATGGGGCACTCCTTCTCCCGAAGTTACGGAGTCATTTTGCCGAGTTCCTTAACGAGGGTTATCTCGAGCGCCTTGGTATTCTCTACCTACCTACCTGTGTCGGTTTTAGTACGGATACCAGTTTATCTTGTTTAGAGGCTTTTCTAGGCAGTGTAGGATCAATCAGTTCGCCACCGTAGTGGCTCCCCGTCACTCCTCAGGGTTGATAAGGAGACGGATTTTCCTATCTCCTCCCCTTTCAAGTTTGGACACGTAACTTTTATCGTGCTGATCTACCTTCCTGCGTCCCCCCATCACTTAAAGCGATAATCTGGTAGTACCGGAATATTAACCGGTCGTCCATCACCTACGCCTTTCGGCCTCGGCTTAGGTTCCGACTAACCCTGGGCGGATTTGCCTTCCCCAGGAAACCTTAGGTTTTCGGCGGGAGAGATTCTCACTCTCCTTATCGTTACTTATGCCGGCATTCTCACTTCCCTTCAGTCCAGGCATCCTTACGGTTACCCTTCATCCTAGAAGGGAACGCTCCTCTACCACCCAGAATAAATTCTGGATCCAGAGCTTCGGTGGCAAGCTTATAGCCCCGTACATTTTGGGTGCAGAATCACTTGACCAGTAAGCTGTTACGCACTTTTTAAATGATGGCTGCCTCTGAGCCAACATCCTGGCTGTCTAGGTAATTCTACTTCCTTTAACACTTAGCTTGCACTTGGGGACCTTAGCTGCTGATCTGGGCTGTTTCCCTTTTGACTACGGAGCTTATCCCCCGCAGTCTGACTCCCAAACTATAAACCTATGGCATTCGGAGTTTGATTGGGTTCAGTAACCTGGTGGGGCCCTTAGTCCATTCAGTGCTCTACCTCCATAGGTAAACATTTGAGGCTAGCCCTAAAGCTATTTCGAGGAGAACCAGCTATCTCCGAGTTTGATTGGCCTTTCACCCCTAACCACAGCTCATCCCCCAGTTTTTCAACACTGGTGAGTTCGGGCCTCCACAGACGATTAGATCTGTTTCACCCTGGCCATGGTTAGATCACTCGGTTTCGGGTCTACGACACCTAACTTAATCGCCCTATTTAAGACTCGCTTTCGCTACGGCTCCGCAGCAGCTGCTGCTTAACCTAGCTAGATATCGTAACTCGCCGGCTCATTATGCAAAAGGCACGCGGTCACACTTCTTAAGATAAATCTTAAAAATAGTGCTCCCACTGCTTGTAGGTATACGGTTTCAGGTACTATTTCACTCCCCTTCCGGGGTACTTTTCACCTTTCCCTCACGGTACTAGTTCACTATCGGTCACCAGTTAGTATTTAGCCTGCGGAGGTGGTCCTCCTAAATTCTCACAAGACTTCCCTTAACCCGTGATACTCGGGTGCCTGAAGAAGAGATCTTTTCCTTTCGCTTACTGGACTATCACCATCTAGGGTAGACTTTTCCAATATCATTTCGGCTAGAAAAAGATTTTTTAACTCTTTGCTCCTGCGGTAGCAGGAACCGCTCAGGTCCCACGACCCTGTAAAGGCAACATCTACCGACTATCACACCTTTACAGTTTAGGCTCTTCCCATTTCGCTCACCGCTACTTAGGGAATCGTTTTTACTTTCTCTTCCTGGGGGTAATTAGATGTTTCAGTTCCCCCCGTCTTACCTCACTTACCCTATTTTATTTAGGTAAGGATACCATAGGTTTGCTATGGTAGGTTTCCCCATTCGGGCACCCCTGGATCAAAGCCTGCTTACGGCTCCCCAAGGATTATCGCAGTTAACCGCGCCCTTCATCGTCTTCTGGTGCCAAGGCATCCACCGTACACCCTTTTCGACTTGACCGTTAAATTTAAATTTCAAATTCAAATGTCTTACTACCTTATACACTCTCTATTTAGTTTTCAAAGAACGTTAATTGGTTAGCTGGTTAATTAGTTAATTAACTGACCAAATACTAATTGACTGATAGACAGGCGAGACGCCTGTCCTACTAGCTCGAAACTATTTACTTATTACTGTATTTCTATACGCTATACGCTATACGCTAGAAATCTGGTGGAGATGAGCGGGTTTGAACCGCTGGCCTCCGCCGTGC